>PMBQ01000156.1 GCA_003152955.1 Candidatus Bathyarchaeota archaeon | reverse complement strand
CCAACTCGGGGTTGTCAAGTATGTCAATGTGTTCCTGAGCTAGGGTTTTGCAGGTTTTCATAGGCATGTAGCCCGATGGTTGATGGAAAGTCACTTGATCAAAATCCTTCAACGAAATTTCGGGATGTTTGAGAAGTAGCCCCTCAATCGCGCCGATCACGTGTTTGATGTAAGCTTCGACTGTTGTTCGACCGAAATGGCTTGGAACAAACTGACCATCCCTTCTCCAAAAGTCCATTGTGAGACTTGAATAAGCAGCGGTGTCGACGATTGTCGCTACTGGATCATCCCGCCCCAGCAGAAACGCTCCGGAAGCTGCGCCGCATGCATATTCAAGCGGATCTCCAGGTGGCGCTTGAGCCACATCAGTTCCGATCGCCAAGCCATACTTGATCCTACCGCTTAGAATCTGGCTTTCTACGAACGCGGCGGACTGCATCCCAGAGTTGCAGGCACCCTCCAGGTCTGCGACGTATACATTGTTCCCGAGGCCTAGGAATGAGGCAACATGTCGGGCGATCGTGCCTACTGCGTATGGTTTCGATTCAGACCCCGCAGCAACGGTCTCAATCTTCCGCGGATCCACTCCAGCCATCTCTACCGCATTAAGAGCCCCCTCGGTAGCAATCGTTATCGAGTCTTCGCTCAGCGACGCAACGGACTTATCACGAAGCAACAAGCCATTCCTGACCTTGTCTTGAAACTCTGCAAGGTCCTTCCGTTTTCCTTCTCTGGCCTTCACTATGAGCTCGGTCTTGATTCGGTTGATTGGAATGTATACTCCATAACCGACGATTCCGACCTTATCCATTGCCATGAAAATGATCTCTGTTTGTGAGGGTTAAAAGTATGCTAGCCGCCTTGGGACGGTATTTAAAATGGCAGTGCATACGTCAACCTGAAGTGCAACATCGGTCCCCTACTGGCTGACGCCACACAGATCACAGAAGACCGCCTCGAACGGTAATTCAGCGCCGCAATCTCTACATTGCTTCATCTGCATGGAGATTGACGGTTCCGCTTCCCGAATCACCTGTGTAGGAATTGGTTGCGACTTTGCGGGCGTGCCCCTCAGATTGTTGTCCGCAATGTACTTGTTCAATCCCTTTGAAATGTCCGCATAACTGACCAAATCTCCCTCACTAACGCGTAGAATCGTGGAGAGTACCCTGTCGGCGTAGACCGATTTCTTTGTGAGCCCGTTCAACCCAAA
Source organism: Candidatus Bathyarchaeota archaeon (assembly GCA_003152955.1). The sequence goes on along the minus strand of PMBQ01000156.1, from coordinate 5,074 downwards.
ATCGGTATTCGCTTAGATTGCAACTCTATTTAGAGGTTATCCAAAAGCTAATTCCAAGTGACGGGCGGCTTTCTCATTAGACCGTACACTAGTACCAACCCGCCGACTGCGATGAGCACCCAAGCCACATATGTGACCCGCGTATCCGGAACTTGACTTGTGATGACCTCATTGTATGCAACTGTGAGAGTCACGTACTTCTTGTACAATGAATGCCTGTTGTCAAAAACGAAGTGGTAGACTCCGCCCTTCCCTGTGGTGAAAGTGAAGTTGAATTGCCCCTGCTTTTCAGCGGAATAAACTGAGTTGGCTCGCGCTCCGGTGATGTCTGAACTCAACACGGTGAAATTGATGTCACCCGCTTGGTTTGACGTAGCTTCGGTTACTGCTACGACGCCAAACACGCTGGAGCTTCCAGGGAGACTGTACGACTTGTCAACCGTGTCTCCGACCAAGAATTGTGTGTGCGGTTCTACATCGTGTCTGTGAACCTCTTGGACCTGAACGGTTACATATTGGCCGATCATGCTCAACAGCAGCACACCGAGTATCAGAACGACAAAGCCTGCCACAGTGCTTTTTAGTAGGACCATTCTGCAATCGCTCAGAATTACTCCTGCGGGTCGACGTTATTGAGTTTGAGGGCGCTGTCACGTCCAATATTCGACAATACCGCAAATCAGATTTATGCGAACATGCCCTTTAGACCTCGGTGCATTAGATTGTCAAAAGAATCGCCGAAGTTTGTTTCCTCGCAACGCTTTGCTGGAATGCAGGTTATCGACAGTAAGGGGTCATTAGTGGGAAACGTAAAGGACGTCTCTGTTGACTTTCGGAACAAGAGCCTTGCTTTTCGCGTGACAACAAAGGCGCGATCAGAAATGGACGTCCGATGGGATGATGTGCTCTCGGTGGAAGATGTCGTGCTCCTCAAGAAGGAGGTTGACTTGGCAGTGACAGCAGTAGCTGCACCTCCACCGCCGACAGTCCAGGCGGTAGTGATCTGCCCTAGTTGCGGAACCTCAGCTCCAGGCCACGCGAAGTTCTGTCCGAAGTGCGGCGCAGTCCTCACATAACCTCTGGAAATGTGACTACGCACCCGCACCTTCAATATCATGGAGTTTCTGGAGCTCATTTATTCCTTTGAGTTTGTGGCGGATGATCGTGTTCTCTAGTTCCTCCTTGAGTAGATGAAGTATATCCTTGTGCATGTGGATGAATGAAGAATGCGTACGGTCTCGCGGACGTTCGAGATCTACTGAGAATATCTTCTTCACCTTAGCGGGGCGCGAAGACAGGACAACCACCTTATCCGAAAGTTCCAACGCTTCGGATAGATTATGGGTCACGAGCACGAAGGTCTTTCCAAGCTCCTTATGAATCTCAGAAACCTCTTCACGAAGGACATCCCCGGTAACCTCATCTATCGCGCTGAACGCCTCGTCCATCAACACTACTTCTGGATCGACTGCCAGAGCGCGGGCTATGCCGACTCTTTGTCTCATGCCGCCCGAGAGTTGCTTGGGATACATGTGTTCGCAACCTCCAAGACCCATCATTTCCAAATACTGTTCTGAAATTTCGACGCGTTCCTTCTTCGGGCTCTTCCGCATCTCCAGTCCGTATTCCACGTTCTCGAGGACTGTTCTCCAAGGGAAGAGGCCGAAAGCTTGGAAGACCATGCTGATCTTCGAGTGAGGTNNAATCTTCAGTAGGGTTGATTTCCCACAGCCGCTTGGTCCAACAATGCTAACGAATTCTCCATGATCGATATCGAAACTCACCTCGTGCAGCGCATGCAATCTCTCTTGTGCATCGTAGAATTTGGTAATGTTGTCTAATTCCACGTGATGTTCCATCATGCCCACTTCCTGGACCAAGACTCTAGAGTTCCGAAAAACACTCGGTCAACGACAACCGCCACCAAGCCGATGGCGAGGATTGCGGTGAATCCGCTCTCAAGCGCGCCCCCGCTCACAGTTCCCTGAATGAAACTCCCGATCCCGGCAACGCTAGTTGCGATCTCTATCGCGATTATTATTTCCCAGTCGAAGTCGTACGCTAATCTCAATCCACTAAACATGTATGGAGATATGGCTGGGAGAACCATCTTTGTGAACGTTGAGATGCGGTTGGATCCGAAGATGGTTGTTACGTGAAATAGCTCTCGAGGAATATTCTTCGTTCCTTCCCTCACGGTGAAATAAATTGGGAAAAAAGCTGCAACTGAAGCCATTATCACTGCCGCCGCGCTTCCAGGTCCTAACCACAACACAAGAAGTGGAAGGAATGAGAGATCAGGAAGTGCTCCCACCAACATTACCAAGGGTGTGAGAGTCAAGTCGAACCGGTTCTTGCTACCCGCCACGAACCCCATTGGCAGCGCGAATGAGAACGCAAGCACTAGTCCGCATATTAGGGTGAGAAAACTGTGGGCGATGCGAAGAAGAAATGCCGGGTCTTGTATTGACGAGAAAAATACGACCAATACGCCTGAGAAGGTTGGCAAGGAGGAATGCGGTACAAGGTGGAAACGAGTAATCATTTCCCAAGCCGCAAAGCCTACCACCAGCGGCAACAGCCAGAGGTAGTTCACCAGCTTGCTCGGAGTCAAGACTCTGCTAGTCAGAGACAGCGGGAGGACTTTCTGCTTTTCAACAGACACTTGGAAATAACCTCATGATGCGATATGCAACTACATGTCATGCCGCCTGTCAAATTAAGATTCGAAGCAATCTGTCGTTCAGATTGCGCCAATAATGAGATCGCCTTGCCCGTTTGCTCTCCGCAATCCAACCGTGAACCGTTCATTGAAACTTGTGAGCCTTGCAACTAATTTACAGTTGGATGTTAAGAGAAGTGGCAACGCAGAGTCGTCCGCGCGATCTGAGATTTCAAATGATGAACCGACTTCGCTGAATCGTGATGTGAATTGTCGATGAGCTTAATAGCAAACCCACATCATTATCGTGTGCGGTATGTGGAAACACAAACCCGATTCATGAATCGAAACAATCTTACAGGTCTAGGTTGAGTTATTTGGTCGAGTTTGCGACTTTCAGCGACTTCGCCAACGAAATCAGACGAATCATATCAGAAGCAGACAAAAGGAAAATCCCACTTAGAATCATGGGCGGAGCCGCCATCAGGATACACTGCCCGAAGCACGAGATCCTCTATGAACGACTCAAACGCACCCCGAAACACGATATGGATTTCGTCACCTACGCTAAGTTCCGCCCTTTGACCAGACAGCTTTTCATAGATTTGGGCTACGAACCGTACATTTCCCTAATGCTCACAGGCGCAACTGGCAGACATCGACAGATCTTCAACGACAAAGAAGGAAACAAAGCGATCGACGTCTTCCTCGGGAAACTGGAAATGTGCCACGTTATCGATTTCGAAGGAAGACTCGAAGTTGACTCCCCCACCGTTCCACTTGCGGAACTTTTCCTTCAAAAGCTTCAAGTTGTGCAGCTAAACGAAAAAGACATCCAAGACACGATAATCCTCCTCATGGAATATGACATCGGAGATTCCGACAAGGAAGAAATCAACGGCAATTTCGTCGCGTCGACCCTCGCTAGAGAATGGGGCTTCTACCACACCGTAACGACGAACCTGGGAAAAGTCAAAGAGTTCCTGCATGACTACAACGCCCTTACTGATGCGGATAAGTCACTCGTCACAGAAAGAATAGACAAGATCACCAAGATCATTGAGGCATCTCCCAAGACAATGGCTTGGAAGATGCGAGCCAAAGTAGGTCCTTCCGTCCGATGGTACAACACGGTAGAAGAAGTGCAGCGCGATTAGTGACAAACTTGAAATAGACTGTGACAGGCATTCTTCGTTGGAGTCAGGCATTGGCGAAAGTCAGAATTCTTTTCGCGTCGGACTTTCATGGCAGCGAAATGGTTTGGAGAAAATTCCTAAACTCTGCGAGCATATTCAAATGCAATTGGCTGATAATGGGGGGAGACCTTACTGGAAAGATTCTCACTCCCATTGTACTCCAGTCTGACGGGACGTATACCGCCGACTTTCTAGGCCAGATCCACACGATCCAAGCTGCGAATTTGGAGAGTTTTCGTAAGCAAGTCAAAGACCATTGCTACATACCGTACGTGTGCGACCAGACCCAATTCAAGGCACTGAAAGAGGCATCGCAGGAGGAAATAGAGCGAATATTCGCAGATCTGGAATGCCAGACTCTGAAGGAATGGCTCGACATAATCCCCAACAAAGTAAGCAGCGACGTGAAAGTTTTGATTCACCCCGGGAACGATGATAAGTTCGAGCTGGACGATGTCATCAAGGCCAGTCCCTATGCCACCTACGCCGAGGAGTCAGTCGTAGATCTGGATGGGGAGCATGAAGCAGCTTGCCTTGGATATTCCAATCCGACTCCATGGAATAGTCCTCGCGAATGCTCAGAGGAGGAACTAATGGTGAAACTAGAGAAGCTTGCCTCACAAGTAAGTAATGTCGATGAATCTCTTTTCTGCTTACACTGTCCCCCCTACGAATCACAGATCGATCAGGCGCCTCAGCTGGACAAGAACTTCAGGCCTGTAATGGAAGGAGGAAGACCGAAACTTATTCCTGTAGGATCGAAATCTGTTCGAGCCATAATCGAAAAGTACCAACCGTTGCTAGGATTGCATGGTCACATCCACGAGTGCCGAGGTTTCATGAACATTGGTCGAACTCGATGCATGAATCCCGGCTCAGAGTATACAGAAGGACTCCTAAGCGCTTACTTGATTGAAATTGACGGTAAGAAGATTAAGCGTCTGCAACGAGTCGAGGGCTAACCGTAACTTACGATGCAGACTGCTTTTTCTTGTTTAGATCTCTGATGAGCTTATCGAACCGCATCTGATTGCCAAGGCTCCTTCCCAACTGATTGGGGCTTGTGATTATTCGACCCGTATCAACTTCTATGCATCCAATTCCAACATCCTTGTTCCCGAAAGCCTCGATAGTCTTTGCAAGTGACTCTGGTACCTCGTGCTCGCTGAAGAGGAGCAACCATGACCATTTGATATTCTTTTGATCGCGCTGTGTC
>PMBQ01000192.1 GCA_003152955.1 Candidatus Bathyarchaeota archaeon | reverse complement strand
TCGGTTTTCTCGATTTCGAGTTTGGCATTCAGCAAGGCGATTTTAGCGTTTCTTACTTGCTTTGGCATTTGGGGGTGTGAAATTTCTTTGTCGACAACGATACCTTTGATGAGTTCGCTTTGGTCCATGCTTTCGCCTTTCTTCTTCAGGACTTTGATTCGGTCTATGTCGGCGGTGATTTTGCCGTCTCTTTCTTCCATTATTTGGCGGATGGCTTCAGTTGCTAGTGTTCCGAGGTGTTCGCTGGTTCCAACGGTTGCCTTTGTGCTCATTGAGGTCATTGCTATGAGTTTGAGCGTCTTTTCGTCGTTAGGTTGTATGCTGATCGATAGGTTTTGGAGGATTTCCAAAGCTTTCCTGGAGGCTTTNNGCTCTTCGCTACTTCAACAAGCATCTTGGCGGCGGGATGTTGGACATCCATTTCCTTCAGTATGGTGGCTCCGTCGTTTGTTATGACCACATCACCCATACCCGATACCAACATTTTGTCCATTCCTTGCGGGCCGAGTGTGGTCTTTACGGTCTCAGTGATGACTTTCGCGGCGAGTATATTATTTCGCTGCGCTTCTTTTCCGGTAGTACGTTGAGAGCCTTCTTTCAGAATTAAAACTTGCATTCCTTGTGTAGACATATTTGATCATCATTTTTTGATTTCTATGATTGAGGTAACGGCCTTGACCTAGAATCAGAGGCCTGGTTTTAGAGAGCCTCAAGATTGTGTGGTCCTATTCCACATGGTTTCAGGTTGTTACCTCAGGTAACCATATGTCATCCGTGCTATATTAACCACACAATATGCTATCTTCCGAGCCCCAACCCGATTTGCAACGTTTTCCTTTTTCTGAATATTCATGTGATTTCAAATCTGCGAGGACGACTACCGTTTGAGCAAATCAAACTCGATGCTCGACGCACCGCTCACACAAGTATTGATCGTTACGTCTGAATAAGCTGTAAGACCATGACCCACAACGGTCACAGTAGCCCTCGACCAGCGTAGGAGCCCTCCTTCTGACGGTAATGGCTCTTGCTTCTCGTGTCGTTGCTCTCGAAGCAACCCTTGGTTTTAGTTGTGAGCCGTCGTCGTTTTCCTTCTCTTTCTTCTTCTAGTTTTATTCTCTTGAGTTTGAGGCAATTATGTCACGCAGCTAGGAATTTGCGATTCTTTTTCGTAATTCCTTTTTGTCATAGGATTTAGTAACCCTCGTTCTGTCTTCTTCTTGTTTTCTTCCCTCTCTCCTCTCTTCCTTTCTGCGGCTAGTCCCTCTCATTCTTCTGACCCTACGTCTCTCCTTTCCTTTCAAAGCCGATCCCACACTAGATATTTCTGAGAGCCCCTTTCGTCAAATCGAGGTCTCACGGAATTGAAGCAGGCGCGCGAATAGAACCTTTCCTGTTTAGCTCCGGAAGCATAAGTGATCAGGAGTTCGGGACATGTCGCGGTTGTATGAATGATTCCCGGCACGTCTGAGCAGAATGCGTACCCCTGATGCAGAACAAGTTTGTCGATTTTTGAGTCAACGCTCTCCACGCCTTTTTCGATTCCTGGTTCTCTCACGTCTATATCGGGCGTCTTCTACAAACGTTTCGGATCAGAGTCAACTACTGTTTTCGATTTCGACTCTCGATAGTGCCTTATCGTTGGTGTTTGAGGTTGCAGGGAGCTAGAGCTTGCCACCGAAGCCCAGGTAGAGAAACAATGCGTTCAACAGGATTATGGTTCCAATAAAGATCCCTGCAACGATCGTGGTGATTCTTCGGTTAACAAAGATTCCCATCAACTTCTTGTCTCTCGTGAAGAACAAGAGAGGCAGGAGAGGAAGCGGTAGCAGTAAGCTCAAGGCGACTTGACTATAGACTAGGATCAAGATCGGTTCAATTCCTAGGAGGATCGCGATCGTGGTGGGAATTGTGTTTATCATGCGTGTGACGATTCTGCGTACCCAGAGATTCATCTTCCGGCCGAGCAACCCTTCCATAATCACTTGCCCAGCAATAGTGGCAGTTGTCGAAGACGAGAGTCCTGAAGCGAGGAGCGTTATCCCAAACACAGTCGCCGCGGCTGGTCCGAAGAGTGGTTGCAGCGTCACATAGGCGTCCTGAATTGTTGCAACGTTCAATCCGTGCGATCCGAACGCCGCTGCAGCCATTACCATTATGGCAGCGTTCACGAGGCCTGCGAAGGTGAACATGATGATGCTCTCGACCCGATGAAGCCGCATCGTTCTATGCTTCTTCTCCATGTTCGGCTCGGTTATTTTGTCGTTTGAAAGGGCCGAATGGACGAAGATGGCGTGGGGCATCACGGTTGCACCAATTACTCCTACTGCGATGAGGACTCTATCTGTAGAGGCGAGGTTAGGGATCACGGATCCGGCGAGCAGGGGAGCCAAACTGGGGCCGGTGATGAACATCTCAAAAACATATCCAATCCCGATGGTGGATATGAGCACCATGAAAAAGTACTCCAAAGAGCGGACCTTTCCTCCCGTCAATCCCATCACTAGGACAACATCGAGAACCGAAAGGAAAGTCCCGTACAGCAGGGGAATTCCGAAGAGAAGGTTTAACGCGATGACCGTGCCGAGGAATTCCGCAAGATCCGTCATAACCGTAGCCGCCTCAGCTGCAAACCAGAAAGAGAGAATGTATGCACGCCGTTTCAGATGGAGGCGCATGAGTTCCGGAAGAGAGTGCCCAGTGGCTATGCCGAGTTTACCTGACAGGTATTGCAGGAGCATGGCCATGATTCCGGCTAGCCAGACGACCCAAAGCATGCTATAACCGAAGGACGCGCCGCCGCTGATATCTGTTCCATAATTACCTGGGTCCATGTAAGCTACGCTCACCATCAGCGCTGGACCGAAGTAATTCCACAAATCACGCCAGAAACTACTTGAGGCTGTGGAAGCTGCAGTTTTCGAACCTTGTATCTCTGTTGCCGTCCTGCGACCACCTTAGTCAGTCAAGTGGCTGTTGCCACGAACACCGTCAATCTAAAGGGAACCAAAGCTTTCACCATGGCGAGACCCATCGGCCAAATGTCAGCGAGTTTCTGAGAATGTTCCCAACAACGAACGACAGTGCGGCCCCTATTAGGCCAAGAAGAACATAATGAATTGCAAACCTCCAAGGGCCTTCCCGGCTCAACTTCCCAACCAGAGCTCCCAACCCGAAAAGCATCGCCAACGCAACAGTCAGCGAAACAATCATCGCGTAGCTCAAGTTTGGCAGCAGGACAAAGGGGACGACAAGTACTGACATTGATGCTAGTGAAGTTACGAACGCGAGAACCGTGCTCCTCCGGGTCTCAGCCATACTGCTGACATGTTGATTCTCCTGAATATGCTCTGCTCTTTCAGCCAGTTCGGAAGCGTAGAATCCAAAGCTGTTTCCAAAAGAATTAGCTACCCCCACTACAACGCTGGAAATGATCACTATGGCTGAGCTATCCGTGGCGGTTGCAATCCCAATAACAACTCCGAGGATCGTAATCAAACCATCCATCGTTCCAAACGCTACGCCTTGGAACCCCTCAACCAAGTTGATACTCTTCAATCCTAGCTACCTCCAAAACTTGTTTGCTTTCCACTGAACTACATCAGTTTGTCACGCCAGATATACGAGATCTGACCGTTCGAGGCTTTGAACTCATGGTCGCGCACCGTAGAATGAATTACAAGTTCACAAGGCGGTTGATTTCATTTCTCGAACCGAAAAACTGACTAGGAAGCCCTTCGATGAACAGTAGCAAGGGTTCACTAGTCCGCCTTCTAGTTTGGTTCTCTTCACAATCACCCATTACTCTTCATCTTCGCCTTTTTGAATTCTCCGTATTCTTGAAATGAATCAAAACCTGTATCCAATAGCTCTTACAGATTCTGCAGACCCTATTCATTAAGCGTATTCTTCATGATTTCCAATGTTTTCTGCATTACCTGTCTTGCCTCTTCCTCAGTCATCTAATCATTCACCCAATTTTCGTGCCTTTTTGAGATTCTTTAGATCTATGACTCAGTTCTTCAGTGAATAAGTCTATTCTAGTCAAGAATGAGGTTCGATCATTACTTTGTGTGTACGCACAATCGTTACCACACACACTCTTTGAAGCCTACTGGCTCCGGTTCAAATCACGCCTGCCGCACCAACGATGACACATCGGCGGTAAGTCCGGACTCATCGCCGATCACAGCATCCACTGCAAGTAGAATTGAAAAGGGATAGTCCACAGGATCGAGTAAGCC
>PMBQ01000432.1 GCA_003152955.1 Candidatus Bathyarchaeota archaeon | reverse complement strand
GACATGACCATGATCAAGATTTATCCGAACCAATAGATCACCCGCGACGATAACCCTGTTCTTCATGCCACATTCGAACGGCCCCTGATCCATCCAGAAACATACCCAAATCAGCATCCGCCCGGCCTGACCTTCGACACAAGCGACAGACTTGTTCAGATCAGAACAGATTCTATTGGTGAAAAGTCAGCTGAGACGTTGACACCCACGTACACGATCAACCTCTTCAACTTCAGGAAATGAGCACGGTCTGCGCACTGATTGACCGTTTTCGCGTGTGATATCACTGGTGCGTTCGTCGGAATTTGAACTGTTGTTTTAGTAATTGTGTGCGCGCACCACCAGCCGCCCAAGGCAATTGCTTGTATGTGGTTTTGAGAATCTAGGTGCTCTTCATTTCAGCTTTGATCGATGGAATCGCGACGATTCACCACGTATCACTTTCCTACAATTGGCGGCTCCACAACTGCAACTGAAAGTAAAGTTGTCTCCCGGCGGGATTACTGTTCCATAATCAAACGTGATTTCCTCACCCGGTTCAATATTCTGTATTGCAACGAGCGTCGCTATGTCTCCGTTCCAAGTAACTCCAGCGTTTGGGTCACACGAATGATTGATGAAAGATTCTACATATTCTCCACCAAAGCCCACTAGCCTTTTGTTAGGTCTAACGTAAAGGTAATACTTGGCAAGGTTACTGTTTNNAACGTAGAGGTAATACTTGGCAAGATCACTGTTGGGAAGTTTCTCGGAATAGGGTCCGTCCCAAACTGAAATTATGTCCCCTTTCTTGATTGGTTGCGAAGTGAACGCCCCAAAGGCATCAGTTTTGGACAACGCTCTGTATAGACTTACCATTTCTCACAATTCCCAATTTACTGGTACATATAAGCTGTCAAAACTGATTGGGAGTAAACACTGCATCTTTGAAATGTTGGCAGACCGTTGAAAAATGTGCGATCGAAAGAACTTTCTTTCGGTTCTCGGTCGGCGACTGTGAGGGTATGGATATGGTCGATGAGCATGAACACGAGGAACGTGAGGAAAGATTGCTGCGGGATCTGCTGAAGATCGAGAAACATGAAGACCAGCTGATTGCCGCGATGGTCCAGTTTGGATCTTCAACCGAGAAGCTGAACAAACGACTCGCAGGACTGACGTGGGTGATGCTGGTATTGACTTGGGTAACATTCATCGTCGCCATACCAAACACGTTAGCAACGTTCTTCGGGATACCGAAAGTCAGCGAGGCATTAGGTCTCGAAGTGATGGTTTCGATCCTGGTCATTTCAACCGTCGGGGCTTTGCTGGTAATATTATTGCCGCGTTCCCCCTTCTCTATCTCTAATCTGCAGAAGAGAAGTGAAAGACAGGCCGAAAACGACTGATCCAATTTGCGTGTAAACACCATGAGAACTCTATGCCGACATAATGGTGTGCACACGTAGGACGATAAATGCAATCTCAGAGCATCTCTATACCCACACTCGAATGCGGAAAGAGAGTCAAAATGATAGATGCCTTCTCCGTGCTATTGACCGTTTTCGGTCTCGCTGTGTTCGAAATAATCACCAGTGTTGATAATGCAGTCATCAACGCCGATGTGCTCAGAGGAATGTCGAAACGAGCAAGGCGCTGGTTTCTCATCTGGGGCTTGGTCACCGCAGTTTTCTTGGTGCGCGGTCTCCTTCCGCTCCTTATAGTGTGGGCCGCCGACCCGACCCTCGGACCTGTTGGCGCGTTCACTGCAACATTCAGCGAAGACCCTGGCGTTCTGAAGGCAGTCGAAGACTCGAAACCTCCACTTCTTATCGCTGGCGGTGTGTTTCTCATGATCCTCTTCTTCCATTGGCTCTTCATGGAAGAGAAGAGCTATGGGCTCAAGGGAGAACGTTTCATCCACCGCCACGGTTTATGGTTCTACACTGTCGCTTCCATTGTTCTAGCAATCATTGCATGGTATGGACTTCAGAGGAGCCCGCTCATGGGGTTCGGTGCAGTGGTTGGTTCGACTGCGTATTTCATCACCCACGGGTTCAGGCAAAACGCCGAAGAGAATGAAAGAAAGCTCATTCACAAGACCGGCCTGAGCGACCTGAGTAGACTCCTCTATCTCGAGGTAATCGATGCCACGTTCTCCATTGACGGCGTGCTCGGAGCCTTCGCGTTCACCCTATCAGTCCCCCTTATCTTGGTGGGAAACGGCCTTGCCGCTATTGTGGTTCGCGAACTTACCATCCGGAACATCAAGACGGTCAAGAAGTATAGGTACCTCAAGAACGGTGCGATGTACTCCATCCTCTTCCTCGGCTTAATCATGGTGGCAGACAGTTTCGGCGCCCAAATACCACAATGGCTCTCACCCATCATTACTTTTTCAGCGATCGGATTCTTCTTGTGGAAGTCAGTGGTCGAACGATGAGGGCGACTGATTGTGTGTGGTTTTCATGGTGAAAGAGATGTAAGTTGAACTGTAGTTTTGAGAGTTACTGCAGCTTGGCTTGCACACACATTCACACCAGGAAATTGCCCGTGCGACCATTGACCTCTACGTCTCTAGCATGATCTCGTAGTTATTCGCGACCTTAAGCGAATATGCAGACGCTTTCCTAGCGCAAATTACACATGACGTAACAATCGGGCCTATCAAAAGATGGCTTGTTAAGCCGTAGCATTGTAACCCCTTGGAAGTCTGTGACGGAAACCAAAAAGACAAGCAAAACTTGAGGAGCATTCGGAACTCGGAAAATGCTAGTCTTATTCGAGCAAATGTTTTTCTTGCTGAACTTCGGATTCAAAGCGACTCTCGGAAACTTGTGAGAAAGTAATGTCAGGAAGCGAAAGGTTTAGCGCAATAGTCGACGCCGAGAAAGAGGCAGCGAAGTTCATTTTCGGGCTTGCCGTAGCGATTGGCACGCTCTCCTTGATCACGCGGATTCCCAACAAGCCGTTCGGAATGTTGATCGACATTGCCGAGTTCGGGTTTAGTTTTCTGATTTTGATCTCTGTATGGTTGGCATATTGGAACATAACATCTGTTCTTCCAATGGAGAATGGCACCATCGTCATCCTCAACGTTGCATTGCTTTTTCTCGTCTCGATCGAACCTTACCTCTTCTACCTGAACATAACCTTCGACCTCGTAGCCCATGAACTTCTCCTGAACTACGCTTCAATGCTGTACGCCCTGGACATGACTGGCCTGATGATGATTCTCGCATTATTCACGCATCAACTCGCTCGGGAAGAGAAACGGTTAGTGCCGAAAGAATCACTGACCAGGTACAAACGGGTTAGGAACACACTCTTCATATCAGCAGCTCTCTTTATCATCACCATCCTTCCAATATTCTGGACTTTCAAGCTCTGGGACCTGCCGTTACGATTCTACTTTTGGTTCATCCCACTAATCCTTTCATCAGTTAGACATGTACCGGGACGACGAACGCAGGCGTAGCTTCTGTAGCGCGGCCACAACCCACCTCCAGTTGAAGCCACAGGAAACTCCCCATATTGCATACAGTAGAGCACGCCCGAGGTCAGCCCTATGACAAAACTACCGCATGAGAGTTCGCTAACCTCTAGATGACATCTGATTCCAACAATGGGTAATCGGGCAACTGAATGGGATCCCCAGTTTGCGTGTTTAGCTTAGTGCGAACGTCGCCCAACGAGCCATTGTTCTGATTGTGTGGATGCACCATCCATACTACCCCCTAGAGAAACTCTCTCAGAGCTTACGTGCAACTACTGAAAACACATGCCAGTGTTTCTTTCGCCCTGAAGCGGTCGTTCCTTCCCACTCTTTCTCGTGTAAACTCTATCTTGAAATTTCGTAGAAGAAGCTTCACCTGCCCACGCGAATGAAATGTCATATCGGAAAGGCTGGCCCACTCATCATGAACCCCAAAGAAATGCCCAGAAAACCTCCCACCAGGACGAATCGAAGTCACGATCTTACTCCAGAGAGAAGCAAAAAATCTTGGCGAACAGAAAGGTAGGCTGTAGCTTGCGTTCACAAGATCACACTTGGGTAGGGGCGTTCTGGTGAAAGAAGCTGCGCGAGTTCTAAGTCGCGATCGATATTGCGTGGATACGTTAGAACGAATCCATCGTATCGATATCGGCTGGTTATCTACCGCTAACACCTTCCAACCGCGTCGAAGCAATTCGAAAGTATCTCGGCCAGCTCCACATCCTACATCAATCGCAAAACGCTCTCTGAGCCCAGACGGCTCACTTTCAAAAAGACGGAGTGCTCCACGCAGGGTATCCCAGGCAGCAGATTTTGCGGTCTTTTCATAATACTCGCTCCAAGACCACTGCTTTCTCTTTCTCCCCTTAGGTATTGAAGTTCTTAACGATCTTGAGGAGGCCAATTGTCGTCTTCGGCTCGCGCACGTGTTTGTTAGCGGTGGAATCATGTTGATCGGATCAATCAGTTCTGCGTGTGGTACTATTGGTTCGGACAACGTTATTTGAACTAGCCGTTTTTGAGTTTCTTTTGTGCAGGCACTAGGATTGGTGCACTACAACTGGAAGTCTTTTGCCTTGTGTGCGCCATCGAAATCAGCATGTAACCACTCGTGTGTTGGATAGCAAATGTCTAAGAGTGACGGCCACTGTGCTGAACTTGCTCGTAGTCATTTAATTGGATCGATGCTCATGGGAAAGTCTGATCCCGCCGCTATTGAGAAATGGCTCAAGAAACGATACAAACTCCTTTTCTTGAGAATTAACGAGAGAACTGACCATGCATTTGCGATTGTTGATTTACCCGATTTGCCTCCGACTCTATTCGAACAACCTTCTGATTGTAGACTCTCCCTGAGCACGCCCCGCAAAGCCGAAAGTGACTTCATCAGAATGTTGGACTTTGACCAAGGAACAACCTTCTTTAACAGTAGAGGTTGGGAGAAACGCCTACTGGAAATCGCACGTAACTAAATCCTTGAACAACGCTATTGAGCCTCCGGTAGAAGCTCAGCGGCCCAATAATAACGGGTAGGCTGCCAATTTGGCTCAGAATCGGAGCAGCTCAGTGACAACTGATACTTTGTAGATGAGTGGAGTTGGATACGAAACTTGAAATTCAGCGGTCTATGAACCACCCGTCTGCACGAGCTTTCGACACGGAGGTGAACAACACATGACCGAACAGACAAACACTCAAAAAGCCCCTCCCACCCGCAGCAACATTCCGTCCAACACAATCTTCATCGGACAAAAACCCCTAATGAGCTACGTAACAGCAATCGTGATGCAATTCAACAGCGGCAGTAAGGAACTCGCCGTCAAAGCACGCGGCCGCATGATATCCCAAGCTGTCGACGTCGTCGAGGTATGCCGCAGACGCTTCTTTGCAGACAAACTTAACATCACAGAAATCAGAATCGGAACCGAAGTGCTGGGTGAGGAAGGCCAAACAAGAAACGTTTCCACGAT
>PMBQ01000300.1 GCA_003152955.1 Candidatus Bathyarchaeota archaeon | reverse complement strand
ATCATTGCCCAAAGATCACCTGCTGACCATGCAGGAGACTACAGACGTAGCACACTTAAGCACGCGTTCCAAGCCTGAAGACGACGAACTCGCAAGTTCCAAAATGATGAAATGGCAAGAGCGATTGATGTCTCCCATAGGCGTTTGGAGTTGACGAGAGCCCTAGTTCTTCTGTCAGGGGGAATAGACTCGGCCGCTGCATTGTACCTGACCAAACAGGAGTACAATGAGATCTACACCATGAACATTATTTATACACAAACTTATGATAGCGAGGCTGAAGCCGCAAGAAAACTCGCAACCGAAGCCCAGGTGAAAGATCACTTGAGCATCTACCTTCCCTTTTTCAAAGATCTCGAGATTCGATACCGTCCACTCCGCTCAAGTACGGTCTCACCAGACTACGTTCCTGCCCGGAATATCATATTCTACGGCATTGCTGCGGCCTATGCTGAAACCCTGGGCGCGGGCAGGATAATTTTCGGCTCGAATGCGGATGACGCGAAGGAACTCCCGGACGCTCGACAGAATTTCATCCAACTCATGAATGAGTTGGTGAAGGCTGGGACCAGAGCGGGCAGTGAAGGCGTATTCATTGAAATTGCGAACCCACTGATTGAGCTCAGCAAAACAGACGTACTCAGGCTGGCGGCAAAGTTGAAGGTCCCACTACAATTGACCTGGAGCTGCTACGAAAACGCGAAGACACCATGTGGGAAATGTCGCGGTTGTCGAATGAGGTCAGAGGCATTTACCGCTGCAGCTATGACCGATCCGCTAAGTCATGAGAATTCTGCATAGCTGGAACACAGGCTGTGCGAAGTGCGGCCGGACTTCCAACCAATAAAAGCCTTTTCCGGTTTCACTGTGTGCTTGCGCATGGTCGCTGCTCGTTTTCCAGTAGAAGATTAGGGAACGCCGTTGAATACGATGATGCATTTCTTCGACGTAATGATACAGTATTTTATACAATTCTGTCGAAAACTATTAAAGTGCATAGGGGAGACAACAGGATTCCTCAATCTTCTGTGAGGCAAAAATCGTTTGGTCGATCACGTTCAAGCTTCGATGAATTCGGATTCATCAATTAAGATTACTCAAATTCGAAAACGTGAAGGACGCATCGTCCCGTTCGACCGGGAGAAGATCACGAGCGCAATCTATCGTGCAATAGTCGCAACTGGTAGCAGAGACCACACGCTGGCAGAATCACTTTCAGCTCGCGTCGTTGAAATCCTCGAGGAGAAATATGGAGACGAAGCGATTCCTGCCGTCGAAGACGCACAGGATGTCGTTGAGAAAGTCCTTGTCGAAAACGGACAGGCCAAGGTGGCAAAAACCTACATCATATACCGCCAAAAACGAGCAGAAATCCGGCTGGAAAAACAAAGAGTCCTCGAAAAGGAGGCGATTGACGAGGTTGACAAGATGTTCGACCTCAACGCACTCAGAGTATTGAAAGCACGATACCTGAAAAAAGACGAAACTGGAAAATTGATAGAAACTCCCAAACAACTGTTCACACGAATAGCCATACACGCTGCCCTTCCAGACTTACTCTATGACAACGAGATCTATGACATCAGCAAGAAGCAAGCTAATCATCAGATTGAATCGTTTGACCACATTCAATACCATGGAAAACTGACCGTTGGCAAGTACACGCTCAATCAATACCACCTTGAAGCACTGAAACGCATGTACGATCGTTTCAGCAACGAAGGAACAATGAAAGTCACCTGGTCCAGTTTCCTAGACATGCTTAGGACAGGTCACTTCAGCAAGCATGAAAGAACCATCGACGCATTCTACAATCTGATGGTTTCGAAGAAATTCATGCCGAACACTCCGGCTATCGCCAACTTCGGAAATGTTCTGGGCATGGGTTCAGCATGCTTCGTCTTGGACATTGAAGACTCGATCGAAAGTATCATGGAGACCTTGAAGCAAACAGCGGTCGTCTTCAAGGCTGGAGGAGGAATGGGTTACAACTTCTCCAAGCTTAGACCCGAAGGAGATTATGTAAGCTCAACTTCCGGCGTAGCATCCGGCCCCATTAGTTTCATGACCCTCTTTGATACTATGACTGATGTCATCAAGCAAGGGGGCATCAGACGTGGCGCCAATATGGGGATCCTGAACAGCAATCATCCGGATATCGAGAAATTCATAACCGCAAAGAAAGGCAACAAGGCACTGAAAAACTTCAACATCTCCGCGCTGATAATGCCGGACTTCTGGGATTGCTACAACAAGAATAAACCATATCCGCTTGTGAATCCGCGGACTAAAGAAGTTGTTCGTGAAATCAATCCACGCTTATTATTCGACATGATCGTATACCAAGCGTGGGAAAGCGCTGAGCCAGGCGTGATCTTCTTTGATCACGTTAACGAGTTCAATCCATTCTACAAGCACCTTGGACCAATAGTGACCACGAACCCATGTGGCGAAGTTCTACTATACCCAGATGAATCATGCAATCTGGGAAGCATCAACGTGTGGGCGTTCGTGAAGCGCGACGACAACGAGAAAGTCACTTATGATTGGGAAGGACTCCGCGAAGCAGTACACCTAGGTTCTAGATTCCTAGACAACGTAATCGATGTGAACAACTTCCCTCTCAAAGCAATCGAGCAGATGACCAGGGCGACCAGAAAGATAGGGCTGGGCGTAATGGGATTGGCCGACCTGCTTTTCGAGGTACGGTCGTCCTACAACAGTGATGAAGGCCGAAAAATGATGGAGGAGCTAATGGAGTTTATCAACTACCACTCGAAAATTGCTTCCATTGAATTGGCGAAGGAACGCGGCCCCTTGCCATACTATAACAAGAGCTTCTACCCAGAAGGAAAACTGCCTTTCTCAGGGTTCCATGACCGGAAATCATGGCATTTTGAATGGGGGAAGGTGGTCGAGATGATCAAGGAACATGGCATCCGGAACGGCTACACCACCGTCATCGCACCCACAGGCAGCATATCGATGATAGCGGGTTGCAGTAGCGGAATCGAACCCATCTACTCGCTAGTCTACGAGAAGAATGTCAAAGTCGGCAACTTCTACTACATAGACACAGTTTTCGAGCGCGTCATGACCGAGGAAGGTCTATTCGGAGACGATCTTCTGCGGGATATCAACGAACACGTTGGGTCGATCCAGAGAGTCAGTTACATCCCCGATGATCTGAAAAGAGTTTACGTGACTGCGATGGACATCAGACCAGAAGATCACATACGAGCCTTGGCAGCATTTCAGAGATGGACCGATTCGTCAATTTCGAAGACCAATAATTTCCCTGCAAACGCGACGGTGGCAGATATGCGTGAATCGTATCTCCTAGCATACAAACTCGGCTGCAAAGATGTGACAGTATTCAGGGACACTTCAATACAAGGCCAAGTGCTGGTTGCATCTCGTAAGAAACAGGAAAAGAAAGGCGAGCATCATAGCTCTGCAAGCGAGGAAAACTCACAAGCGCCGAAACTCCTGACCGTTCCACTGGTCGGCGTGTCCCAAGGCAGCGCAGAACAGATCAAGCTGTGCCCGCAATGCCAGACCTCACTCGTATACCAAGAGGGCTGCTACATCTGCCCCGAATGCAGCTGGGGCGCCTGCTCCTAAGCTGCAGAAGCTCCGTCTCGGAGACTCCAATTTCCTTTGAGGAATGGGACAATAGTTACCTACACGTTGACAGCGAAAAAACGCATAATGCTCCTCTGATTGGACTTAGAAGCCGATCAGCCTGCTGCCCATTTCTCATTGTTGACACGTCAATTCGACGAGGATTTCCATCGGACGCAGTACATGTTGTCACGGCAAGCCACGGTCAGCAATATGGACCGATTAGACCCATGACTATTGAAGCACTAGTCTGTCACCTAGGCGACTATTCCGAGGCCAAGCTAAACGAAGACATCTTGAGTGGCCCACGTTTGATGACCAGCGAGGTTATTGGGGAAGAACCCTCAAAGCTGAGCGGTAGAGAGGCATTTGCGATCGTTAGAGCTAAGACGGACAAAAGCTGAGATGAGCTCAAAGAGTACCTCTCAACGACGAGCCTCACAATTTAGTCATACAGCGTAGGTGGGTTCGAAACACTGTCCCTTGGAAACGACATCTGGAAGTCAGTAATTCAAGCCATTGAGAGAACAATCCCTGAATATGACCTCGTGAACGAGAGAGTGTCGTTAGGTCGCGCGCAGAGAGTCCGCGATTATGCAGTCCATGAGCTCAGGCTACGGAATGGCATGCTGATTCTTGATGCAGGAATTGGACCTGGAACGATGAGCGAGACAGTCATGAAGGAAGCTACTGACGTGACTGTAGTAGGCTTAGACGCGTCGGCTGACCTCTTGCGGGCTGCTAAAGGAAGACTCGGATTCGCCAACACTGGCCGTCTGCATCTGGTCCGCGGAGTATTTGAGGCGCTACCTTTCCGAGAGACGTGCTTCTCAAGAATCGTCAGTGCTTTTGCATTCCGTGACGCTCGCGATCGGGAAATTGCAATCGACGAATTCTACCGGACTAGTGAACAGAACGGATACTTCGAAATCGTGGATCTAGGTAAACCTGAGAATCGCTTCAAGCGAACATTCATTTCATTTTATGTTCATTATTTGACGCCTCTTATTGCTCGCTTGGCCATGTCCGATGCCATTAATGGCAATCCATGGCGAATGATCTTTCCGACCTACCAAGCGCTCGGACGTAATCGAGTACTCGTCAATTCCCTAAGTAAACGGTTCACCGATGTGAAGATTACGGAGTTTGCTTTAGGCGGCATGATCGTCGTCTTGGCCGGAAGAAGTTAGTTCAAACACACAATTCTTCTGCTTTTTCCAGCGGTGTCTTACTCTTCAGCGTTCTTTTGAATGAAGAATTGGGCGATCTCCTCAACTCATCACAAGATCCAAAGACACTTGCACTGCTGTGACTCTTGAGAAAGACACGCTCAAGAACGATTCAAAGAGATCGAAGCCCATTCAGGCTGGAGAGAATCAGCCGATAATAATTCTATCTCAGAGAGCCGAAGCTATCTTGGCGGCTCCTCCCATGTACGGTTGGAGGACATCTGGTATCGTGATTGATCCATCCTTGTTCTGGTAGTTCTCCATAATAGCTATGATAGCTCTCTCTGTTGCGATCAGCGTGCTGTTGAGCGTGTGAACCCACTTTGTGGGTTCATCCGGTTTGTTCCTGAATCTGATTTTCGATCTGACAGCCTGATACGTTGTGCAGTTGCTACATGAGACGATTTCCCGATATTGCCCCTGACCAGGTAACCATGCTTCTAGATCGTATTTCTTGGCAGCCACTGTCCCAAGATCGCCCGTGCAAACGTTCACAACGCGGTATGGGATTTTGAGCATCTGGAAGAGTTTCTCAGCGTTGGCGAGCCGTTTCTCGTGCTCTTCCCAAGACTGTTCAGGTTTCGAGAATACGAATTGCTCGACCTTTTCGAATTGGTGAATCCTAAAGATTCCTTTGGTATCCCTGCCGTGCGCGCCGGCCTCTTTCCTGAAGCACGGGCTTACCCCGCCATATCTCAGTGGGAGTTTTTTCCCGTCGAGTATCTCGTCCATGTGTTGGGCTAATAGAGGGTGTTCTGCGGTTGGAATGAGGTATAGATCTTCTCCCTCGATCTTGTAGATTACGTCTTCGAAATCGGATAGAGCTACTGCGCCTCCGATTGCTTCTCTTCTCAACATGTATGGTGGTTGAATTAGTCTGTACCCTTCCCCATCTATGAAATCCATTGCGAATTTCAGCAGAGCATAATTCAGTTTCACCAAGTCGCCTCTTAAGTAGTAGAATCTGGCGCCCGCCACCTTTGCGGCTCGTTCCAAGTCCACCAGCCCAAGTCGAGCTGCCAGGTCAATGTGGTCCAGTGGCTTGAAGTCGAAAACGGGTGGGTTGCCCCATTTCTTCACTTCAACGTTCTCGCTCTCGTCTTTTCCAAGCGGTACGCTTTCGTGCAGGATATTGGGTAAGTTCATGAGCGTTTCTGAGATAGAGGATTCCAATTCGCTTGTTTTCTTTTCAAGTTCCTTTATCTTGTCAGGTATCTGTTCAGCTTCTTTCACGAGTTTAGACGCGTCTTCTCCTTGCCTCCGCTGTTTAGCGATATCTTCAGTGAGTTTGTTCCTCTGGTTGCGGAGGCTGTTGGCCTCAGTTTGGAGACTGCGCCAGATTCTATCGTTCTCAAGCAGTTGGTCGACACTTTGCACTTTCTCCAATTGACCTCGCCGTTGGAGACTCTGCTTCACGAGGTCGAAATTTTCCCGTACGAACTTCATGTCAAGCACGTATCCCACCCCTCATTCTGGGTTCGCTATTGTCGCGTAGCGATATTTGTATTGGAAGGTTGTTCTTGAAGAATCGCTTCGGCTTTTGCCAGCGGTCATGACGAAGATCGGTTGTTCTATCGTGATTGGCAGGAACCCAAAATCCGCTCATCCGTGGGTGGTGTGCGATTCGCCTAGCTACCACCATTCTGGCTGAAGGTTGACTTCGAGCTTGCCACGATTGCAACGGCCGCGAGAATTAGGAAGTAGCCCGCTGATTGTACGATTGTAGGAATCTCGGCAAACAGTATTACGGCTAGAAGAGACGCAATGATGGGTTCCATCAGCGGGAAGAGATTTGCAGTCACCGTCTTTACTGAACCAAGAGCATAATTGTAGAGTGTATGGCCAAGTAATGTTGGGACGACCCCGAGACCCAGAATCGCCAAGAGGGTCTGTGTGTCGTAGGGCTTGAACGTTTGCGTAGGGGAGAATCCAACCATGGCAAGCGACACAATGGCGGCCGTTGCGTAGACGTATGAGGTATAGCATGCCGTGTTGAGGCCGCCGGTTCTCAGATATCTTCCAACCAAAGAGTATACTGCAACGAAGAAAGCCGCGAGTATGGCGGAAAGATCGCCTAGTCCGAATGCGCGGAACCCATTTCCTGCATGCGCCACGAGTAGGATCCCCCCCGTTGCGACGAGGACCGCAAGTGCCTCACGAGGGCTCGTTTGTTCCCTGATTACGAGCGGAGACATTACCGCGAGTATGATCGGACTTGTATTCACCAGAAAAGTCGCGTTCGCGACGGTGGTCTCTTTGACCGCAAAAATAAATGTGGCGAAGTGAAGACTCAGCACAGAGCCCGAGATAGCGACAAGCAGCATATCCCGCCTTCCAAGCGATATGAGGTTATGTCTTGAGAGAGCGAACAAGATTATGGCAAGGGCCGCAATGAACAATCGAAAGAACGTAAGTGAAATTGCTGAGGCCCCTGTTGCTAATCTGATGAAGATGGCGCTTGAACCGAAGAAGATGGATGCGATGAACAGGATTAGTCGGCCCTTAGAAGAAGACAAATTGTACCGAATCTCCGACCAAATCAATTTCGCTGGCTGTGAACAATAGGTTACCGTTTCATAGGTGGACGGTTTTTATCGTCACATGAATATTTAGGGTTCGACGGCACATTCGAGTATCACACATTACATTGAACCTACTGCAAACCACGGCGGCAAACAGTTTGAACAATCAAACCAAAGGAGCGTTGCTCGTGATGGGTGCTGGGTGCCTGTGGGGAACCTTCGGCATCCTCACGAAAACCACATACGCCTTCACGACATTAGGTCCGATTTCGCTTGCCTGGTACAGACTGATTTTCGCAATACCATTCGTGGGACTTGTGATCTTCATCAAGCACTATCCAATTTCAATTAGCCGCCGCGAAGGAGTACTTTTCATTGGATTCGGATTCTTTAGCTTGACACTCTTCGAAGCGCTATACTTCACTTCCTTGGTCTACACGACCGTGCAACACGCTGCGGCCTTGTTGTACACCGCACCTGCCTTTGTTGCCGTGCTCTCATGGTTCTTTCTCAAAGAACGCATGACTCCAGCCAAGATCGCTGCTATTATCCTATCGATGCTCGGGGCGTTCCTGATCCTAGGTCTAGGAAGCAATGGACCGCTCTTCGCATCGAGAACACAGATCGGGGACTGGTTGGCTTTGAGTTCTGGATTAGCATATTCTTCATGGTACATCTTCGGAAAGATACTTTGCAGAAATCGAGAGCCTGCGGTAACCTCCTTTTTGGGGTTATGTATTGGCGCCGCGATGCTCTTTCCCTTGGCTATTGCGCTAGAAGGCCTGCGACTTCCCCAGACATTGACGGCTTGGGAATTGGTTGCAACTGTGGGCATCGTACCCACCGCCATAGCCTATCTGCTTTATCTAGCAGGATTGAAACTGATCGATGCAACATCAGCGAGCGTGTTCGCGATCGTGGAGCCACTAACCTCAGCGGTCTTGGCATTCTACATCTTTCAGGAAACGCTCGCCTACGCTTCGTTTGTGGGATTTGGGCTAATAATTAGCAGCATCATCTTGATCTCGACAGCCAGAAAGTAGTCGCAATGCGACGTCAAGCTTTCAATCAAAATCATTAATTCTGCAACACCTTAACTAGTCTCAAAAAGGTCTTCCAGAAGCGGATTACATGTTCAAGTTAATGATCCTGCTTACAAAGAGACAGACCATGAGCGACGATGATTTCGCGAGGTATTTGTTAGATGAGCATGCCTTCTTGGCGAAGAAAATGCCCGGCCTGCGGAAATATGTTGTGAACATAGTGCAAAGGCCACCCAACAAGGAACCGGACTATCACGGCGTGTCGGAACTTTGGTTCGATGACCGCGAAAGTATGAAGAAAGCTTTCTCCTCACCCCAAGGCGGCCTCGCACAGAGAGATACGGATAACTTCGCGAGCAAAGCGATGACACTATTCATTGACGAGCATGAGATTAACTAGCGCCCCGACCTCTATGTTTTACTCGACGGAACCGCACTTGCGAGAGTCGCCATTTGAACGAACTCAACGCCAATAATGCAGCACGGATCAAGCGACTTGCCTTTGCTATGCCATTCTACAAGCATCTTGGCATCACCCTGACAGGAATTAATTGGGGAAACGCCGAAATTCAACTGAAGGTCACAAGAAAACTAACTCAGTCTGCCGGTTTCGAACACGGCGGCGTTACAGCGGCTTTGATTGATTCTGCAGTGGGCCTAGCACTCTGTACAATGGTAGATCCGCGAGATCGCATAACTACAATTGAGCTGCACGTGAACTTCATCGCGCCTGCAAAGCTTGGGCTTCTCAAAACGCAAGGGCAGATTCTTCACAGAGGGAAGCGAACTGCAGTCGGAGATGCAGAAGTCAGAGATGGAGATGGTATTCTAATCTCCAAAGGATCTGCAACGTATATGATACTTAAGAATGGTCGAAAACGCACCCTGAATTTCTACTAGAACTCTTTGACCAACGACTCGTACATTCTCTGATCCAGCTGCAACTGCCCTTCCTCGTTTTATGACGAAAGGGATTAAGAATGCAAGGCTTGCGACAGCTGCGAGCAGGGTCTCTTGTCATTAGAGCTTAAGCCTTAGGATTCGGGTACACCCATGAACCGGTAGCTCATCAGAAATCCGGCGAACAAGGCGACAGCTCCAAGGAGTTCGAATTCTAAGAATATTTCCGGATCTCCAAAGATTCCTAGCAGCGTTCCCCCGGCCGCATTCAATAGCCCTCCTGCAGCTACCATTATTGCGAATGTTCTCCGCCTATCGCGGATGTATGAGTAGAAGGACCCCCCAATCAATGCGATGGCACCGTAAATGTTCAATCCAACAGTGAGTGATTTGACTGGTTCCGAAAATGAACGCGATGCGGCGGCGATTCCGAACACGACGGACGACTGAAAACTTACGATCGCTTGTGAAATATCTATTGGGAGTATGCTTCCGAGGATTACAATCAAGGCTGAGAGAAGTACCACGATTGACAGAACGCGTCGCCCCCAGCTTGGGGAAACAAGTAACAGTACACCTGTTCCAAGTAAGCTGACCTGGGGACCAACAGTAAGGTAATACAGCTTCACCAATGACTCGCTCGGACCGACAATACCTGGATTCATGACGAACTCTAAGGCAGCTCCCAAGGTGAACAGAGTCATTGCGACTGCCCAGACGACTTGATGCAGCTTGCGACGTACCTCGAATTGCTTCCACAACAGAAGAGTGAATGCCGTAGAGACGAGCGTCGTCGCCAATGGAATGTATGTGACCAAATGAATCGACTCGCCTTCGGGCCGTCTGAAAAGAGATAAGTATTGCCCTCTCTTGACTCAGGTGAGCGAAACTCGGCACTAGCTGTAAGCTTACGTACTTGAGGGGAATGGCAGCTAGCCTTGCAGTTCGATTTTCTTTAGAGGAACGTTTACGCGCTCGCAGAACGCTTGGAGGTTATGCACAATCAGACTTCGTTCTCTGAGAAAATTCTGGGCGCTGACCTGAACCCAGAGTTCTATGGCTGTCGACTCATTGTCGAACCCTTTCACATGGAGACGCCTATCGCACTTCTCCTCATTGTCGCTGACTTGGGCGGTTTCGATCTTATTCCGGAATGTGTCAATTGAAACGTTCCTGCCTAGAGTTACATTCAGGATTATGGGTCGCTTCTCAAAGACGATGAAGTTGCTGATTGGAACTGCCAGCATTACCGTATTCGAAACTGAAATCGAAAAACCGTCATTAGTGACGATGCGGCTTCGCAAGAACGAAATCTCCTCGAGTCTACCCTCAATTGGCCCCCGGTTATGTTCACGCGGACGTAGTCGCCTCTTCTGACTGGTTTGCTGACTAGAACAAGCATGCCGGCGATCAGGTTGTCAATAGTGGTCTGCGCTGCGAATCCAACTAAAATTGCTGTAACACCTAGACTCACTAGATAGGCCGAAAGATCAATGCCAAGTCTTCCGAGAGTCGCGAATAGAATCACGAACAGGAGAAGAGCTGTGACAATCTTGCGAACGGTTCCCGCACTCGCTGACCCAATCAATGGCGAAGTCGTAGTCTGAATCGTATGCCCCAGTATCCAAACACCCAAGCGCAATTAGCGCCCATGTGATTGTGATAATGATATTCGGGTAAGGAATCTGGATACCTAGCACGGTTTTGAGACTGTAGAGAATAATGGTAACTGCAAAAACTCCGGCAACGATGACTGTCACGCCGATGAGCCCAATTCGAAGCCTGCCTTCTGCCTCAACTGGTCGAGCTCCGTTCTCTGCCATCATCTCAACAAGAGCATGATGGCCTAATGAAATTTGAACATAGCCTGAGATTCCGCTGAAGCGAATTGATTTGCTGTTACTCCATTTCCACATACGTGTCCCGGTAAAGGTTAATTTTGTACTCCCGCTAGCAACGCGTTGAAGGCGTGTCCTATTTGCTAGACTCGGCCAGGATTAGACGTGAGATCGCTAGGCGCTACGATAATGACCCTCGGGGTTGGAGCGTATTGGTCGGGAGAGATAGCGCGGGATTTTTTGACGTTTTAGTATCGCATGGGAAGGAGGCTTGGCAGGTGAAGGAGTATCAGGTGAACCCCTACAAGTTCGTTGGATTGGGTTCACGAATTCCCGCCTTGCCTCCCAATCCTCTGGCGTCTAGGGAATATCCATTTGGCCTGAGGCCTGTCGGGCTGGATAGCATGAAAGAGCTCGCCAGCCTCATGGACGAGCCGAAAGCTATGAATGAACTCGCTTCGAAGCTCCTCAGTGAGAAAACTATCAGTTCAAACGAGGCTGTGGAGAGCCCAGCGATTCTACAGGGTCCAATCATGCAATCCGATAGACCTCTGGATGGTCTCTCAACTGCACAAACCAAGTTGGATGAAAAGTTGAGGAAAGAGCTACGCCGAATCGTTCATAGAGAGTTCAGGCACACGGTCACTCCATACATTTGAGCGAAATCAATGTGGTGGACACCGAGCACTAGAACGCCGATCCAACACGCTTGTTAGGTTACAGGTCTTGAATGATAAATCGATGGTGGGCGTGGAATGATCTGTTGTGACTACGAAGGAGAGGAGCGCGGAGAAAATGGAGAAGCCGAGGATCGGTCTGCTCACCTTAATCTCTGGTATCATCGGGTTTGTTGCCTGGATAATCGCTTGTGTTCTGTACCATCTGATCGACTTTCTGACGAGCGTGTTTTGCTCGCAGAGAGTTGACTTGTTCGCCTTTCCTCAGTTCAATCCGCCTAGATGTTTCTGCCTACGGTATGTAACTTCAGAATATCGCTTCTCAATCTTCTCTCAGTCTTAGCGTTCTGTTTAATGAGAAGCTGTGTTTGCTTTTCCCTAATTCCAATCATCTTCTCGGTCTGGTTGGGATTGGGACTGCCTCGTGTGCGATAGGTTTGAATTTGCCTATTTAGGTCGAGCATTTCTGCAATTGCGGCAAGGGTTTTCTCGTCAGGATCATGTCCGAGTACGCCTTTCCAATCTTGCGGTGTCAAGTCGCTCAGAGCCTTTCCTTGCTCTAAGGCCAGTTTAACAGCATTACCTACAGCGCGGTGCGCAGATCGGAATGGCAACTTTCCCACTCTGACCAGTTCATTCGCAACCTCGGTCGCAGCTGTAAATTGGAAGTCACGCCTGTCAGCGATCGATTTCTTCAGCTTGAGCTCGGGAACAATGTTCACTAGGATTCCCAAGCACGATTTGAGAATGTCAACTGATTGCCAGAGTAACGGAGTCAGTTCTTGGAAGTCTAGGTTATACCCTGATGGAAGACCGTGAATTATTGTCCCTGCTGAACAAGAATTACCGATGACATGTGCAGATCGGGCTCTCACTAGTTCAAGGGAGTCCGGGTTCTTCTTTTGGGGCATGATGCTGCTTGTTGAAGCAAACTCATCTGGAATTTCTATGAGCGCAACATCGGCGGAGCTATAGAATATCAAGTCTTGTGCCAGTCGT
>PMBQ01000065.1 GCA_003152955.1 Candidatus Bathyarchaeota archaeon | reverse complement strand
CTCACTCATGCCGTAGTCGAAGGGGATTGGGTCAGGCTGGTAAGTGGCTGGTTGACCGACAGGAACATCTGCCATTGCCGAGGACGATCTTCCTGAACGGCCGATAAGACATCAAAATGAGAAGGCGGCAAGGAGAAATGTGCTTCAACAAGGGGTCGGTGGGATCTCCGTGATCTATTCATCCGGTTTGACTGTCCGAATCTGTCTCTATTGCCCGATCTTTGCCCCGACTTGATAAGGCTGTCGATTGAGGAGAACACAAGCGGAAACACGCGGGCTCACTTCCCTGCTTAATAGCCGAATTTGGTATTGGCAGTCGAAGTATCCGCTCCACCGAGACTAGAGTTGTTGGGCAAAGCACAGGCCAGATATGTGATAGTGGTGCGCCATGCTCCTGATGATTCGACTCAGAACATGTATACGTTGACAAGAGCGATCATGCCAACTAACGGTTTGAACCCGAGGGCACTTCGACATGCACAATCACTACAGTGGCTGGCTTTGTTTGAAGAGAAAGCGCTTCCACAGGAATGGAATGACGAATTGGCTGATATCTTGATGGCTTCCCTCCCCAATCTTGTCCCGCTGAAATTGCGACGCGGTCGGAACGAAAAGTCCATGAAATCCGCATTTGGCAAAGAACAAATTATTGAGTTGACTGCGGACCTAAAGAGAGAATCAATGCAAGCCGACTGAAGACTTTCGCCTCTCAATGTAATACAGAAGAGGAGAGGTGTGACGGAAGAGGCAAATCCCGAGTTTGTTCCTCGACGGGGTCTTTGAGAGGGTTTTTCGTATTCTGACAATTGTGAAGCTGTCGCCTCTATTCACGGGCATATCAATGATTTCCTACTTGCATTTTATCCAACGCAATTCAGAGATCAACAATGAAGATTGATTTTGAATTCATCCCGGTCGGCCTCTCGCTTTCTGAAGAAAGCGGTAGACTGTACGCGAAGAGCAAGGACGCTGTCAGATCATGGGAGCGCGATTCTGTCGTCGTTTGCGATACCGGCAACCGGCTGGGTCCCGGCCTGATTGATCATCACCAGCCTGGAGCTGAAAGCTCTTGCACAGCGATGTTGCTCGTCAACGATCCGGAGAGGTACCTGGGACACCTGGATCGCCAGGCAGCTCAGATGACAGTGGTGACACATTACTATCCAGACCTGGATGCCGCTGCGTCAACGTATCTTGTGCGCCGTTTTCTCGAGGATGGTCGTTTGCCGCCCGGCGCTAGTCTGCTTGCGAACTACGTCTATGATGTTGACACAGGCCGCCTCACCATCGACCATGACAGTCCCGTGTCGCTTGCATCAATGCTGTTGTGCCTGGTTCGTGAGATCTCCGGAAAGGGATCAACTGAGGAGATGCATCGCGCCTGTTTGCTCAAAACCCATGTGCTCCTGGATCAGGTCATCGCGCAGGTGAACGCAGGCATCAGTCTCTGGGCTCCCTCCGCGCTCGACAGAATCGTCGGTTTCGAACAGGAGAAAGACAGAATCCGTTCCGACCGGGAGGTCTACCGTGAAGATCTTCTTCAACGATCCCATATCCAGACGCTCAGGCTCCAGGACTTCAAATCAGGAAGTTATGACGATGTCGATTTCATAGCTACCGATTGTCCGAAGAGCTTTTTGTGGAAATACTGGGTCCGTGGAGACAAGGACAATTCCCCCCGGGGAAAGGGCTTTTTATTCACGTGTGCGTTCTGGGACACGTATGCCGCTCAGGGCAGACGACACGCAATTATTGCCGCCGACCCGAACACGGACTACTGGCTAAAGGGACTGGGCGTGCTTCTCGACAGGTGCGAGGCCGCTGCCCTGCTGGCCGCACGAGAAACGAGGGAGCAACTCGCCGGTTCTCCCCGGCCGGGGTTTTCGCGAAAAGACCCCTGGTTCGATGGACGAAACGCTACACTGAATTTTACGATCGTCGACTGTCCCTCTGCGGGGTCTGTGTTGTCCAGAGAAGATATCACCCGGATCATTCAGCGGTATGAACTGTGGCAGGTTCTGGGCGAATCGTATGACTTGTATGCGACAGATTTTGATGCGATTTGTGCGATTGAGGTCGCCCCGATCTCAGAAGACCTGAGCCATCAGCTTGAAAGAGCTCTTTCGCATCTGGATATCGAATGGAACGGAGTTCCAGGTCAATTGCTGGAGGAGCTCACTTCTGTATCGAGAGTATTCCGAGATTTTCCAGTTTCAGATGACATATCCAGGAGCAGGAGAGATCACAGCCGGCAGGTCTTGTTGGATCGTCTGACGGACTTTATCAATCGGCTGCCTGAGACGCTTGCAGTTCGATGGAAATGTGACCTCACCGACATGATTGTGAAATTCTTCCCGGAGGAGTACGTGCTGGAATGGGTCCGGTCCATTCCCAGCATCCCCACGAAGGCATTCGCCCCGGCCATGGCCAAGATCCTTCGCTCGGTGAACTCCAGTGACATATTGCCCATCCTTTTAGAGATGGAAGCGCTCCATCATGGCTCGATGTCAGGCGTGGACATCGCAGCACTATCAGCACAGCCCATCCCCGGCTCGCACAAGGTTCAATGGGCCCTGGAACTCATTCCGCTTTTGGCTGGTGATTTCTGCGCCAGACAAACGAAAGAGTCCTACCCGCTCTACGGGTGGGGATGGATCAAAGAGTACTTTGGCGACCTGTTTCTGTGCAGTTCACTCGAAAAGAGCGGAACCCTCCCCTCTGACATCGAAGCATTCATCAATTTCAATCCATGGCGACTCCACGACAGTGGCGGGGACCTCTTAAGGCATATTCATTCGCTCGGACAAACGTTCACGCAAATCGCAGACAAATACATTCTCGCTCCCGTTCTCGGCAGAGACCTGGGTGTACTCAGGGATATGAGAACACGGCTTCTGGCAAGTCCGGCCGGGCACGAGATGGCGAAGCTCCGCGATTTAACCTTAGATGAACTTGTTGGGCTCGATTGTGAAGCGCTTTCCTCTGTTGTAAACCAGATCCGAATCGCGTTCAAGTCCCAGACTCCAGAACAGCACGACTTTCTGTCTTCACTGGATATTCTCCTGAAAATTAGAATCTTCGAACACTTGATCAAGAGATTTCATGTCTTTGAACAGATACGACGTCTTGGGGACATTCAAGAGCTTTCAGAACACCATTCCGATCTCTCTTTGCTTGCGGGTATCATCAACGATCTGTTGTATTCGGTGGGGATGCTCCCTAATTGGGGGGAAGAGCGGTGCATTCAGGCGTTACGGGCTGCATCCGACAAGCTTAACGAGGCCCGGGGGCTTGCTCATGCCGGTTCTTTCCCCGGATTCATTCTGATGGCGGGTACTCTTCATACTTTCGTCGTACGACTGATTCATGATCAAGAGATCCCCGTCAGTGACATTGAGCAGCAGCTGGAGTACTCCCATCAGCAGCTCAAACTTATCGAAGAGGACAAGACGGGCCTCCTCTTCCGCAATCAGGATCTCCGGGGGGTATACCGCGAAGCCGTCGAGGAGATTCTTGTTTCGTATCAGAGATACTATCACGAGCGTTTGGAATACCTGCGCGAAATGAATTCGGCAATCGAATTTCAGTCAAGCTCGGAGACTGGTTCCCGGTCTACGCTCGAAAGGAGCAAGTATCTGGCCCTAAGTGACAAAATGCTGCGCGTTACGGTCGCATTTGACTGGTTGGAGTTCAAGAGGCTGTTTTCCCCGCTAGACGCGAGAGAGTATCGGACACGCTTCTTCGAAAAATACTTCGGATGGCAGCAGCTTCAACTTGAGGGGAAACCCGAAAGAGTGGAGGAGTACAGCGGCGTGGTCCGCAAGGCTACCGCGAATGTTTCGCGGAGCCTCCGCACCCTGGCGAAACGAATTCCAGCTTATGACGGGTGGAACGGTTGTGACACACATTATGAACGACTACTCCGAGAAGTCCCGCTGGCATCGGTTGTGATTCATCTTCCTAGACGCTTCTTCATTGATTGCTACAACCTGCTTGCGGACGAGTTCCTGGAACGATTCGACGTAGATACCGTCAGCAGATCAATACAGCGATTCAGTGTCCGGTTTCCGGCCTATTTGAGACTCCTCACAAGCACAAGGTTTCTTCAGTACGGTTCAATGATCCTGGTAAGTCTGCTGATTGCCGCTGGCGCCCTCGATCCGGCAGAATACGAAATTGGTCCTGAACGGATCCGGCCGCCGCTGCCAGGTGGGTTGCTTCGATTACTCGGACAGTCATTGTTCGCCAGTGCCTCAGAGCTGATTGCTGCCTTCTGGATCACGTTCATATTCAGCAGTTTCTTCCTCGTACTTGTGCTCGGGGGCTGGAGATTACTTGGCCGACTTCGCTCCTCGGCATCCCGGGAGAGATCTCATTCCTCGTTCCTTCGTCTCCTGGAGAGAATCGATGCCAAGGGAGTGAGTCTCCTTTACC
>PMBQ01000014.1 GCA_003152955.1 Candidatus Bathyarchaeota archaeon | reverse complement strand
ATCTCTCCATCGTCCCCTGGCGAAGAGTGGCCTGGCCAATCCGGCAGACCTGAATCCTTCCAATCTCGTAGAAGTGAAGAATGCAATAAACCTTCTGCTCCGGGACGCCTCGGCGGCTGCCGCGAAGCTCGGAAAGAAGATAGTGGTCATCATCGACGGTTTGGATGAAGCATACCACAGTCGGTCAAACGTCATTCTGGAGCTTCTTCCACCTGCGCCTCCACCGCATGTTCATTTTCTCTACTTCTCCCGGCCACAGGAGGACCTCATAGCGAAGGTGCACAGTCGCTCCACATCTTGGACGCACGAAGAACAACTCAACCCTTTGGAGAAGGAAGCCGTCCGGGCCATCCTCTGGGAAGCGATTCCCAAGTATTCCCTTCAGGAGAGCGTTGTAGACAAGATCTTCCGATGCACGTCAGGCAATCCCCACTATCTCCAGCTGATTGTAAATGAAATGCTTGATGGCAGCCTTGACGTCAATGGGCCTCTCCGACTCCCCGAGAAACTTTTCGATTACTACGACTCGCTGTATCAGCGGATTCTCTCGTTGAATCCGGACCTGCCCGTCAAAGATGCTGCCCTCTTGTTTTCAGCGTGNNAGGTCATGAACATTCTCTCCTCGGATCCGAACGGAGTGGAGCTGGCAACCCGTAATCTCGCAGAACTCATTAGGCCGGTGAACGTATACGGACACGCCAGAAAGTACCAGTTATGCCATAAAAGTGTAGGCGACTACTTCATGCGAAAGTACCCGGAGAGATTCGGCCAGATTGAACAACGAGTGGTCGACTCAATTCTCCCCGCAGCGGAGGAGGCGGAGTGGGGATGGCTGCGCGACATGCTCGCGGATAAACCAATTATGTTTGAAAGGGGAGATTTGCACTGGGCAGAGGTAGCTGCAAAGCTCTCTGCGTTCACGTCGGCCTACAATATATTTGTGCGTCGGGTTGCCAGGGGAGCTCAATCCTCCGAATTGCTCCAGNNGTCCTCGAACAGAATGTCGACAAATACCTCTCAATTTTAGAACTCTTGGTCGGACGATGGCGCACCGAGCCTCAGATAATGCAACATCTCATCGATGCCTTGTCACTCAGGGAATTCGAAACAGACCATTATACGCGAATGTTGGACCACGTTTTTGTCGTCCTCCTGGAAAATGTATCCAAAAAGAGAGGGGAGGGGCGATACCAATATGAAATGATGTTAAATGGGGTGGCTGGGTTTGCACTGTCTTCAGAAACCTCCCCTCATCTCATGAATTTGTGCGAGTTGCTCCTGAACGTTGGCCCGACCCCGTCGGTGTCCAGAAATGAAGTATCCGACATTGACGACTTCTATGCAAGCGTCATTTCAGGGACGATCCTTAATCCGCGATTTCGCAAAATCGTCGCGTATTTGAGCAAGAAGCAGGCAAAGAAGGATGTGCTCGAAGGTGATGCATCATATCTCGTCATTCTGCGGAGACTTGCACTCCGGGTAGTTGCCGCACCAGATATGTGGCTGGATGTGTGCTTCGTTGTCTGGAAGGTCATTAAGACGATCGCAAGCTCCGGTTGGTCTTGCTTCCATCAAGTGATTCGAAGGGGAATAGTTCTTTATGAACTGCTGCAAAGGGGCTTCCCGTTGATATTCGCCTCGCCGGACAGTCCAGCGGTAAGCTCAGCTGGAGTTCAAACCATTGTGGATCTTGAAGCGCTTCTCAAGCGACGGCTGAAGCAGATTTCCGTTGGAGAATCAAATCTCTATGACATTCTTCGGAAGGATGCCCGCGAGGAACATTCCGTGCTGCTGGAGGAAGTCCTTTTCCTTGCGGCTAACATGGTCCTTCCCCTCCNNAGGAGGTTCGGTGCTGAAGAACGTACACAGGTGGTAAGACTCATGCACGTCCTCGTACCGGAAAATTCCATTGACGAAGTGGACGAGGGGATGTTGTTGGACTTCCTGCTGGCGGACGATGCGTGGCGGAACTATTTTGCTATGGTAGGGCTCATTATCCAGGGGAATGATGAATTTGAGACAGATAAACGGATCCTTGATCGAATGCTAGCACAGGCAGACTTAGGTAAAGAGGTGCCGGACACAGATCATGTCATAGTGTGGCTACGGATTATCAGACAATACTTTTCGATATTTTCATTTCTCATCCGACGGACTGAAAACAAAGACGTTGTTGGTTTGATGGGAGTAGCACTTACAGAGTGCCTCGACACTTTACTTGACAATATGAAGAAACATCCCGGAATCAATGCCTATGTTGCGAAAGGTACTCTTTTCGGAAATGGTGATCCCTTCAATCCACTGTTGCCTGTCGGCATCCTTTCCGCGAAACTAAACCAGGCGTCGGATTTGAGTACTCCGTTTGTGACATTCATGCAGCTCTTCCTTGGCATGGCGCGTAATCTCGAACCCGATGTCTGCCATTCCATGACAGACAAGGTCTTAAATGAGATAGTGACACTATCCCTATTCTACCCGGCATATGAGGNNGCAAGCGGAATGTCTCAACATTGATTCCCGAAAAGTCAGAGAGCGGATGACCAAGCTGAAGACCCCCGGCTTGCTTGGTCCCTCCGCGGAGCGGCTTTCGAATGAGATACGCGTGTTTGCGTGGCACGAGTGTATAACGACGCTCATGGTTTCGTTTCCGCGAATACGGGACATTTTAGTGAGGGGGTGTACTGAATGTTTCGGCGCCGATTCAGTATCTGCGGTCGAACTGATAACAGGGGTTGGTGTTGGGTTTTGTGAAGAATATGTCGGTGATGTGATTGGCGAAGATGCGTCAAATCTTTTCTGGAGAGCGAGTGGCAAATCGGGAAGAACATGAGCTAGCTGTCAGAGCGATCTACGCGAATCGTGCACGGCACTACAGGCTTCTTCACNNAGACCCTTTTCTTCGACGACGTCTGGAGGGGGAGAATTGCCCGGCTGGTTCTTCGATCGGGCGCGTCTCACCTCATTGAAATAGGCACGGGGACGGGGCTAACCTCCCTTCGACTTCTGAGGGCGGGCTTCCCGGGGAACATTGTAGGTGTGGACGCGAGTGCAGAGATGCTCCACTACGCGCAGCATCATCTTCAAGCTCATGGGCACTTTCGAGCGGTTCAAGCGAACGCTATGTCTTTGCCTTTTCGCGATAATTCCTTCGATGCAGCCATTACGGTTCTCGGGCTTGGGGGCGTCTTCGAAGTGTCTACAGCGCTACGCGAAATCAAGCGAGTAGTCGCCCCTGGTGGGTCGTTCTTTTCCATTGAGATGTGCACTCCCCGAAATCAAGTGCTGAAATATGTTCACAGCCATTTCACAAATCCCGTGATCGAACACGTGTGGGGATTTCAGGACATATCAATCGAGAGCCTGTTGCACGCCGTTGACATCCGCAATTACTCGATCAGATATAGGATGGACCTCCTGTTCGGGAGTGTCNNCGAGCTGCAAACAACAATCGAGAAATAGAGAATCGCGTCCTCGGGGAAATATCCGATCTTCACATCAACCGCAGGATGTCTCTTGATCGGCCGGGGCAAGGTGCTCCGGGGAACGGGGTGCGACCGTTCCTAGAAAAACGACATCCCGGCATGCTGCAACTGTCAACGGTTTCGGGAGCGCTCCAGCACACCTGCGTGGGGTGGGGGAATTCCACTTTTACAACCGTTGTGAAAGTATTCCTGTAAGAACAAAATATCCGTTATC
>PMBQ01000282.1 GCA_003152955.1 Candidatus Bathyarchaeota archaeon | reverse complement strand
ATCATGGTCAGTAAAGTCGGCACGACCAGACCAGCTAACAGGAATAAATCTCGGCGAGTACGATGTGATCGCGCTAGTAGGGGCACCATCGCTGGGAGCAGGGATTGCGGAGCGGCTGAGGGGTTTGGTGAAGCAGGGGAAATCGCTGTTCGTTACCTATGGTTCCGGGACAGATATCGCGTCGTTCAATCAGGAATGGTCTGAGGTGACCGGCGTCAAATACGATCAGGGTGTGCGGCAAGGGTTTTCGCGGGCCGGCTACTATACTCTTAAGTCCATCGATCTCCAGCATCCGATATTCTCCGTATTTGGTCTGGAAGCCAACAAACCGCCGGAAGTGAGGTTTTACACGCTCCCGACATTCACGGTGGATAAGGAGAGCAAGGCTCTCATGACCTTCTCCGGAGATCACCCGGCCCTGGTAGAGCACAAATATGGTTCGGGGAAGGTGCTGACATTTACTGGACCGATTACCCCTCAGTACACTGACTTTGCCACGCACGCCTTCTTTGTACCGCTGGTTTCCCGGTCGGCGGAATACCTGGCGGCCAACCTATCATCGTATGACATACACCTCTTTGCGGGCGGGACCATCACGAGGGCGCTGAGTCCGAAGATGGCAGTACAAACGTCGATTCAGATGGTCGCCCCGGACAGCGCTCAGTATGAACTGGCACCGGAGGATGCGCAGGGGAACCTGGTAGTGCATCCAAGACCGACCGATCTCCCGGGCATCTATTCACTGACCTACCAAGGGCGTGAAATTGATCGATTTGCTGCCAACGTCAATCCGGCGGAATGCGATCTGGCATCGGCCGATCCGGATCAGTTTGCGGCTTCGCTAGGATCAGCCGATAGCAAGGAACTAGGTGTTGATGATCCGCTTGCCACCAAGATCACGGAATTCAGATATGGACGTGAGTTGTGGCAAATATTTCTCTGGCTGGCCGTCATTCTTCTGGCGATTGAAATGCTCCTGGCGCGAAGCGCGGCGCCCGAGGAGTAGCCGATGACATTACTGGCGATCGAGCGCGGCTGCAAGAAATTCAAGGACCAGATCATTCTTGATCAGGTTTCATTTACCATCAATGACAACGATCGAATCGGGTTGGTGGGGCGAAACGGCATCGGCAAGACCACCATGCTGGAGATTCTCACCGGCAAGCAGGAACTTGACTCCGGGGTCGTGAATCGCCCGCGTGGGGTGATGATTGACTATGTCGAACAAGAGAAGTCTGCCTATCTCGACATGACCATGATCGATTTTGTATCCGATGCACGCCGCGACCTATTGGACATGCGGCGCGACATCATAGCGCTTGAGCATCATCTGGCGGATCAGCCACATGATGAAGCGAGCGTTGAGCGGATCGGGCATCTTCAGCAAATGTTTGAGACGGCGGGCGGACCGACGTTTGAAAACGAAGTAACCAACATCCTGAGCGGGCTGGGGTTTGCAAGCGACCGGTTCCATGACACGCTATCGACTCTGTCCGGCGGAGAAAAGAACCGCGCCGGTCTTGCGAGACTGTTGGCCGGCCAAGGGAATCTACTGCTGCTCGATGAGCCGACCAACCANNACCTTGATATCGAATCCACCATGTGGCTGGAGCAGTATCTCAAGCAGCTCGAGTCGGCGTATATAGTTGTTTCGCATGACCGGACGTTCTTGACCAACACCGTCGAAAAAGTGTGGGAGATTTCGTATGGCAAGCTGGATACGTATAGCAACGGGTTCGAGAAGTACCTGACCGAGCGGATCGACCGGAGAGAACTCGCCGAGCACAAATACCGCCATCAGCAGGAAGAGATCAAGCGAATTGAAGAATTTGTTCGCAAGAACATGGCAGGACAGAAAACACGGCAGGCGCAGTCGAAGCTAAAGTATCTCGGTCGGATAAAGCGGATTGAAGCACCCAAAGGGAAGGGGAAGGGACCGGTAATCCGCGTGGAGTCATCGGGGCGATCATTCAGCCACGTCGTGGCG
Source organism: Candidatus Bathyarchaeota archaeon (assembly GCA_003152955.1). Next base: position 828 of record PMBQ01000282.1, on the reverse strand, counting down.
ATAGAGAAAGTTGATCTCGGGTATAACGACGTTCCGGTAGTGGAAAATGTCAGTTTCGATCTGTATCGCGGCGATCGGGTCGGGTTGATCGGGAGAAACGGCTCCGGCAAATCGACCATACTCAAGGCGCTGATTGGCGAGTTGGAGCCACTTGGCGGGACATTGCGCCTCGGGACGAATGTAGATGTCGCCTATTTCGATCAGGAACTCTCCGATCTCAATTTCAGCACGACCGTACTTGAGAATATCTGGGAGCTTGATCCGCCCGCCGATGTGCACAAGATCAAGTCGTTTCTGGCCCGGTTTGGTTTCACCGGTGAGTACTCCGAAAAGCCGGTGGTGGCGTTGTCAGGGGGAGAGAAGACCAAGCTCTGTCTGGCGAGACTGCTGTATCATCCGGCGAATTTCCTGATACTCGACGAACCAACTAATCACCTGGATATTGACGCCCGGGAAGCGCTGGAGAACGCACTGTTGGAATACGAAGGGACCTGCTTGATTGTCAGTCACGACCGGTTCTTTCTTGATCGAGTAGTGAATAGAATTGTTGCGGTCAGGGACGGCGGGGCGAGTTCATATCCGGGGAACTACTCCTATTACCGTGAGGAGAGTCAGGGACTGTCTGGGCAATTCGGTCCCAAGAAGGACAAGGATACCAAACAGAAGCAAGCGTTTCAGGACTTCAAGGAACAGTCCAAACAGAAGACACGGCACAAGAAGGCGATTGTGTCGACTCGATCCAGGATTGCCGATCTGGAGAAGGAACTCGTGTCGCTAGAAGAGGAAATTGCGAGCGGGATACCGAGGCACGACTGGGAGAAGCTGCAG
>PMBQ01000179.1 GCA_003152955.1 Candidatus Bathyarchaeota archaeon | reverse complement strand
TTGGAGCTGGAACTCCAACAGATAGAACGTTCCTAGATCTAAGCGAACTTGTACCTCAACTTGCGAATCTTATTCCGAGTGGAGGTCGGGTGTCCTTCGGGATGCACCCTGCCAGCTTTGATAGCCTCCAAAACACCTCTAACATCGCGGCTGTTCGAATCAACGACCGTATATGCGTCTCCAATTGATTCTGGTATGTGCGAGTCGCTTCCTCCCACCTGTGGAAGCTCGAACTTTCGTGCATCCCTTCTAGCAAGCCAGTTGGATATGTGAAATGAGAGAGCATCTGAGTTGACTGTCTCAACAGCGTCAGGACGCACTTTCAGATCAGCGATTTTCACGCGTGAGCTCACGGGATCGTGTGGATGAGCAATTATGGCAACTCCGCCTTGATCGTGTATTCGCGTGATGGTTTCGTCTGCAGAAAGTCGAGATGGAATGTTCTCCTTCACTCCCAAGGCTAGGATATGGCCGTCTCGCGAGCTGATCTCTACACCGGGAACTATGAGAACATCTGGAAGATTAGGCGGATCGAACCTGTTGTGTTCGGTTATTGCCAGACCGTCCAAGCCTCTTGCTCTCATAATTTCGGGCAGATTTTCGATTTTCGTATGCGCGTCAGGAGAGCCGGCTGTATGCACGTGCAGGTCAAGCTTGAGGAGTGGCATCGCTAATCTCACTTGGGGGCTTGCGGAGCCGAGATTTTATGGAAGAGAGGCGTGGGTTTACCGATCGTGTGGCCGGGTTTCAAATCGAGTTTTCCAGCATCCGACCATCTCAACGAGGAAACATCGGATAGGTTGAGCTGGTTCGCGATCGCGCTCCCCGTATCCGGCAAGAACGGTGAGATCAGAATTCCGATGGAGCGAACTAGCTGCGTCGCGATGTAGAGGGTTGTAGCGGTCTTTCCTGGGTTTGTCTTTATCAAATGCCAAGGCTCCCGTTCGCTTAGATACTGGTTACCTGTCCGAGCCAGCTCGATTATTGCCGTGAGAGAACCTTTCAATTCAAAATGGTCCATCATCGAACCGATCTTTGAAGGAGCTCTCTCGATTTCCTCCCTGATTTGGAGGTCTTTCGGATCCAACTCTGCTGGCTCAGGTATTCTTGAACCGAAGCGGCTTGTGATGAACGTGAGCGTCCGGTGGACGAAGTTACCTAGCACATCATTCAGCTCGGAATTAGTGTGCGCTTCGAATTCTCGCCATGTGAAATTCGCGTCACGGGCCTCCGGCCTTGTTGCGATCAAAACGTAGCGCCAATATTCGGAAGGTGCAACTTCGAGTGCTTCGTCAATCCATACCCCCACTTTCTTGCTCTTAGAAAACTTCTGACCTTCAAAAAGTATGAATTCGGTCGAAGACACCTGCCACGGTAATACGTAATCTTCATGCGTCGCCAGCAGCAGGGCGGGAAATATGATTACGTGAAATGGAATGTTGTCTTTTCCAATGAAGTGCACGTTTCGTGTAGTTTTATCGAACCAGAAATCCTTCCATGCTTCGGGTTTTCCAGACTTTTCTGCCCATTCAATTGATGCCGAGACATAACCCAGGACGGCTTCCAACCAGACGTAGATTGTCTTGCCCTCGGCGCCAGGGAACGGTGCAGGAATCCCCCACTTGTTATCTCTTGTGAGCGCGCGAGGTTTCAGTCCTTCCTCCAACCAGCGAAGTGAGAAGTTGCGGGCGTTTTCCGGCAGCTGCTTGTTGTTCTGAACAAGAGTAAGGAGTTTGTCCCGGAATTTTGGAAGATCGAAGAACCAGTGTGTTGAGGTCTTCACATTGGGCGTGGAGCCGCAGAAGACGCATCGTGGATTCGTGAGTTCAAGAGGATCGAGCACTCGACCGCACGAGTCGCACTGATCGCCTCTAGCTTCTTCATAGCCGCAGCGGGGGCACGTTCCCTCAACGAACCTGTCGGGCAGAAACCTTTGATCTTTTTCGCAGTAGGGAAGGCTAACGTTCTGCGTGTACACGTATCCGTTCTGGTACACTTTCCTATAGAGTTCCTGAGTGAAACGAACATGAACAGGGCTTTCAGTTCTTGTATAGTTATCAAGCCGGACATTGTACGCTTCAAGCAGTTCGCAGATCTGCTTGTGGATTCCATCAGTAAGCTGCCTTGGCGAGATGCCTTTCTTGATCGCCTCAACCTCGATCGGCGTTCCATGCTCATCCGAACCAGTAACCGCTATCACTTCTTCGCCTTTCATTCGAAGATATCTTGTGTAAACGTCTGCACTAAGGAGATGAATGAACGTCCCCAAGTGAGGGACAGAGTTGACATAGGGCCAAGCCGCATTGACAATCCATTTTCCCATTCATGACTCACTCCGCAAGCGTCGAATTTGGGAACAGAAATGAAGGTTTACTCGAAAATCGTACCCGCCGTGACTCAATGCGAGCCCTAGTTCCTGCCCCTCCAGAACCTAACCGCCTCCTACCTACAGCCTGGTCTGATTAACGTTTTCTTTCCGAAAGGGAATCAACAAATATCGGGGTCTGCATGCATCTGTCGGAAATGAACCTTGAGCGGAGACTACAACAAACTCTTGGAAAGAGCGTATGAGAAGCTGCCTAGCGCAGTTGGAACTGGAGAGAGGTTCGAGATACCGAGGGTTGTAGGTATCAGGATGGGTAGGCGGACCATCATCCAGAATTTCGGGGACATAAGCAGCAGATTGAACCGCGACCCACATCATCTACTAAAATTCCTATCCCGGGAATTGGCGACCGCGGCCTCCGTGGACGGAGCCCGAGCAATCTTCCAAGGCAGATTTGATGTCGCAACGGTCACCCGGCTTCTCAATATCTACGCTCAACGATACGTGATCTGTCCCATATGTAATCGCCCGGACACAAAGATCGAGAAGGAAGGACGATACCTCTTCCTCAGATGCGAGGCCTGCGGTGCAAAATCATCCATACTTCAGGTCTGAGAAAGTGCCACAAAGTGGACAAAGTATTCCTCAGAGTGTTCAAAGACGCCAATCACACGCTCGTCGCCGTGTGTGATACTGGTATTTTGGGGGAGACGTTCCGTGAGGGCAAACTAAAACTCGAAGTCAAAGCAGACTTCTACAAGGGTGTACCTACTAGCATACCTAACGCTTTACGTGCTGTCAATTCGGCCGATATAGCAAACTTGGCGGGTAACCAAATAGTGAAAGCAGCTGTACAGGAAGGGTTGGTGGATCCTTCAGCAATAATCCGCATCGACGGCATTTCACATGTACAAATCGTCAGGCTGTGATCATCTTCCCAGACGACATATCCCCTGGCCAATGTTGGGTTGGTATTCGCACCAAGTCTTCTAATAGCCTTATTTAGTCTAGTAAGATTAACAGCGCGACATATCATCGGTGGAAGATGTGGGCAAGAAGAAAGTCCTGAGTGAAGGCGACCTTCGAGAGATGGTTATGCCAGGCGAGGGTCAAATGTTCGGCATTGTTACTCAGATGTTGGGTTACGACAGGCTTATGGTCAGATGTGCAGACGGTCACGAAAGAGTGTGCCGAATCAGAGGCAAGATGAAACGGCGCGTTTGGATCAAAGTTGGCGACGTTGTGCTGGTAGCTCCATGGGATTTCCAAACTGATAGCAGAGGCGATATCCTCTGGAGATACACAGAGAGCCAGGCGAACTGGCTTCGTAATCAAGGTCGACTTACAGCCTGATCTTCCGCAGATGACGACGGTGGGTGGTATAATTGGAGTCGATGGCTGAGCGGAAGCTACAGCGGCGAGTCGCGCACTACGAAGAAAAACGGCTAATGAGAAATAAACGCAGCGAGGAAATGGACTCTCTCGAAGAAGTATTCGATAGATCAACCCTCATGATCGTCTATCGCATGCTCAATCGCGGGTATATCAAGAACATCTCCGGTGTAGTGCGTTCAGGCAAAGAATCCCGCATCTATTGGGGACATGGAAAGCGAGACAGGCCCGTGGCGATCAAAATCTTCCTAACGACATCGGCAGAGTTCAAGAAAGGAAGAATGATGTACATTAAAGGTGATGAGCGATTCAAATCGACGCGAACAGATACCCGGTCACTAGTCAATCTCTGGGCGCTAAAGGAATTCAGGAATCTACAGCAGGCGAAACAAGCTGGTGTCCGCGTGCCCTTTCCAATAAAAGTTGAGGGAAACGTTCTGATCATGGAGTTTATCGGACGGAACGGTCTCCCCGCCCCTTTACTCAGGGAGTCTCCTCTAGATCACCCCGGACGTGTGTATGACCTGATCGCTGAAGCCGTTCGAAAACTCTACCAAAAGGCTCATTTGATCCATGGCGAGCTGAGTGAGTACAACATTATGCTAGTTGATTCGAGCCCAGTTCTCTTTGATTTCGCCCAGGCGGTCCCTCCGGAACATCCGATGGCTCGCTCATTTCTGGAAAGGGACTTATTGCGCCTTAACACGTATTTTTCAAAAATAGGAGTGAGTGTCCCGAGCATGGAACGACTAACCTCGTGGGTGATGGGTGAAAATGGAGACAAGAGTTAGCACTACGATTCCTCTTGAACGGCTCGGAGTTCTCATCGGAAAAGAGGGCTCAACAAAAAGCAAGGTTGAGAACGCCTTCAAGGCGCGGCTCTTGATTCAGAGTGAATCAGGTGTGGTTGACATAGTTCCCAGGGAGGATTCTGACGATCCGACCTCGATCCTTCGAGCGAGAGATGTGGTGGTTGCTATCGCCCGCGGCTTTTCGCCTGAGCGCGCCCTTGGCTTGGTCGACGACGACATAGTCCTCGACATAATTGACCTAAGAGAAACCTTCGGCCGAAATGACCGCGATATTGCCAGATTGAACGGTCGAGTGATCGGACGAGAGGGGAAGATCCGCAGATTAATTGAGGAGATGACGGGCGCGAAAGTTTCGGTTTATGGACATACAATCTCAATTGTCGGAGAATATGAGAAGGTGACTGCTGCGAGGGAAGCAATAGAAATGCTCCTCAAAGGTAAACAACATTCTAGCGTGTACAAACTGCTTAGAAAGATAAAGAGCGAGAGTAAGAAGAGAGAAACCCTTGAGCTGTGGGAAAAGCGTCCGACATGAAACAATCAACCCATCATCAGCTTTATGCCTGAGGTCCGGAAGGGTAGGCGAACTCTGATGTCACTGCAGGAAGTATTCCAGGAAATATCGGCAGCCGACTTCTTCTATCGTAACAGAGACATTGCTGGATTCACAAATCCATCGAGAGCCATCTACTCTACTATCCGGGAACTCGTGGAGAACTCGCTCGACGCCTGCGAAATCAGAGGAATTCCGCCAGAGATATACCTCAGGATTTCTCACGAATCAGGACCCACAGATGGCCCGGGAATTTATCGTGTTCACATCGAAGACAACGGTATAGGCATACCGTACGACATTATCCCATCAGCGTTCGGACAGGTACTCTTCGGCTCAAAATACAAACTGAGACAAACCCGCGGAACCTTCGGGCTGGGAGGGAAGATGGCAATTCTTTACGGTCAAATAACAACACACGGCCAAGCAACAATAATGTCGAGTACTGGACCGACCAAGATCCACCAATACG
>PMBQ01000036.1 GCA_003152955.1 Candidatus Bathyarchaeota archaeon | reverse complement strand
CCACCGTCAACTCTGAAGAGGCTCTCCGGGCTCGAACCCACCACCCGCCGCTCTCCCATTTTGAGGAAGTACATGTACGGTGAGGGGTTGATGGTTCGCAGGGCTTTGTAGAACGGCAGTAGGCTGCCTGTGAGTTCGAAGCTGTAGCGTTTTGACAGAACTACTTGAAAAACATCCCCGGAGGAGATGTACTCCTTGGCTTTCGCAACGGCTTCCTTGAACTGTTCTTCGGGTGGGTNNTCTAGTTCTTCCAGTCGACTTGCGCTTTGATGGTAGTAGTACGCTTCTTTGTTGATGTGATTGAAGACTAGTCCGTCGTCGAAGAGAGCCATCTCTATGTCGGGATATTCTTGATCGTCGAAGGTGGTTTCCGGAAGCTTCTCAAAGTATCGCACAGCGTCGTACGAGATGTATCCCACGGCGCCTCCGGTCAGTCGGAAGCGATCGAACTGCACCTGGTTTTTCGTGACTTCCTTGCGAATCGCGCCTAAGGGGTCGTTTGTTTCTTGGGCGCTCTCTTTGCCGGATGCGATGTCGAGAATTCTCACTGTCCGATCTTTGGTGGAGATTGTTGTGTGGGGGTTGAATCCCACGAAAGAGAATTCCGCGAGTTTTTCAGGTCCTTCAACAGATTCCAGAAGGTAGGCGTATTTGCAGTCTTCGAGCTTTTCGAAAATGCTTACTGGGCTAGCGTAATAGGGGAATTCCTCAATCTTTACCTGAAACGTTCTCGCGACAGGTTCGTTTTGTAGAGTTGATCCAAAGGCAATACCCCATTTTTGTAGCGCTCCTGTACGTTTGTTGCAATACGGACATGAATGCTCTATTTAAGACTGGTGTGTACAATATAGTACATTCAAATCTTATCTGACCTCTTCAATGCAGCAAAGACTTTCTGGCGCCCGAATGAAACGGGCTACGAATTCTATTTCGCCGCAAACAACCGAGAGTTCTGGGACGGTGATACTCACGGGAGTTGGGGAAGCGTCCCACCATATCTGTCTCACCTATCCGGCCTGGTTACGGATTATGACCGATAGTGTCAAGTCTAATAGTTTTGAAGTGATTTCATGAACTAACTTGGAGTCTCGGAATAGAGGGTCTGGGTGGAAAACTGAATGATTGACATGATGCAACGACGGTCAGCACCGGGGCTGTGTGAGGTCTGCGAAAGACGACCAGCCACAAGAAAGGCAAAATTCAGTGCTCAGTACCTGCAATCCACTGCATCAGCGCTTTTTGAAGAAGAGTCCATGGCCGGCGCCCAGATGGAGAAGCGAGTGTGCGAGGAATGCCTAACCCAACTGCAAAACGCGAAGAACGTAACGGACCTAACCTTCGAACGCCTGTAGAATTACACTCGTTACCCAATTCGCGTTAGGAACTTCAATCTCGCGCTCACAAAAAATCCAGGCTGTTTTTGCGTGGGTTTGATTCCGGTAAGGGTTAAAGGTTCGAGTTAGTTGCTCTACAGGAAAGTGGGCCGGTAGTTCAGCCTGGTATACCACGCTAACGCTGGGCCGAAGAATGTCCGGTTTGCAAGTTCTCACCAAACCTCCGGAAGGTCGCGGGTCCAAATCCCGCCCGGTCCACCAAATTTAACGCTTGTGTTTCCCTTTTAGCGTAGAGCCTTGATGTTCTTGATTGGTTGAACGGCACGACATTCCGAGAGAACCTAGCGTAACAAGATTTGAGACAGAGAAACTCAGAACAGCAACAACCGTGCCCGATCTTCGCACGGTGGAAGGCCATGGCTAGGCGTTACTGGGAAGCGTTTGCGAAGGTGATGCCTGAGCATCTTGATATCCAAGGGCGAATGACTTCGAGCCATCAGAACAATGCATCTGATCCGGTGAATTTGGCGTTGAACTATGCTTACGGTGTTCTTGAGGGGGAATGCAGAGGAGCAATCAACACAGTAGGATTAGAGCCATCAGTAGGTTTTCTGCATGACTTCAGCAACTACCAGACTAAACAATCGTTGGTGTATGACTTGGAGGAGCCGTTCAGATGGCTATCCGACATCTCGGTACTTGAGGCGTTTGAGTCCGAGGCTTTGAAGTTGTCAGACTTCTACTTTACAGGAGACGATTACCGATATCGGTTTGAGCCTGATGCCAGACAGCGCTTCATTGATCTGATACGCGAACGATTCAATTCAGGTGCAATTTGCAGGGGTCGAGTTCTGAAGTGGGATACAATTATCGAACAGAAAACCAATGAGCTGGGGCGATTCCTNNCCGAAGCTGGAAAGGCCGGACGGTCGTGAATTGCGCGCCAAAATTCTCTCCTTGACTCAATCTGAGACTAGAGAACTGGAGATTGAGAAAAGCACGCTTCATCATCTACGTTCAAACGCAAGGAGCAAACGACCGTTTTATGTCTATCACAAGGTCCTTGCGAGGATTGGATGACTTGGGACGCACCGATCTGGAATACCTCAAACGAAATTTGAACTCCCTTATCGCTGAAACTGATGCGAAGGTAACTGCGGCCCTGACGGGATCAGGAATAATGAGAGTTTGCCCCACGCATGTT
>PMBQ01000099.1 GCA_003152955.1 Candidatus Bathyarchaeota archaeon | reverse complement strand
CATATGTGGTGAAGACTTACCCAAATTTCCCGCGACTACGGTAACTGAGGGGGAAACTTCCATACTCGTCACTAGCTCGCTGCTTAACCAGGTCGATAGACTTGTAACTTATGCATCTGGAGACATTGAACAGCGTTTGGAATACATGCGTTCAATCTGGCGAGAGGGCCACGAGGATGAAGTAATACAGTGGATCGATGATGTTAAAAGCAACAAGGATCTGTGGCCGATCATGGCTCCTGAGGTTAAGGCCAAGGTGCTACGGTTTGAAGCCGGCATAGAGTTAGACAGCCGTGGGGACACAACGCGGGTAAAACAACTTGCTGACGAGGCTCTGTCTCTTGCGCCATCTGACAATCAGGCTAGGTTACGGGCGATGTTATCTCTTAGAGGTGGTGATCCAGAAAGAGCCCTACAGATTCTCGCTAATCAGGAAGACGAAGACAGTCTCAACATGAGAGCAGCCATTTTGCTCGAGATGGGGCGTGTCGCTGAATGCCTGGAATTATTAACTCTTGAAGATGATGACTCGGAGTCCGATGACTAAGCGCAAACCAAACGCCGAAGCCTACCGCTTGCGTGCCCTTGCTTATCTCACAGCAAAGGATTTGAGTCGCGCACGTCTCGAAATAAAGAAAGCGCTAGAACTTGCGCCACAATGGATCAATATCCGCTTTGCTGTGGCTATGATTGATTACTACAGCGCTCTTTCGCCCGCAGCCTTACCTAGACGACCTGTACCATGGCCTGAACCTGTGGATTGGTTCGTCGTCAGGCGCGATGAAGAAAGCTTGCGGCGTCTGCGAGATGCAGCAAAAGTATTCCAGGAGCTGGCTAAATTACAAACCAAGAATACCGAAGAACGCCAGATCTATGAGACTTGGTGCTTGGCTTGTCTCGCCAATGATCCAGAGAGGCAAGAACAGGCTATTGATTACTCTAACAAAGTTCTTCAAAACGATCACGCTCATTATGGTGCAATTGTATGGGCAGTGGCACGCAATTACGACATTGATTTCGCGCCCAGCGTGCAAAGTATTGAATCTCTAATCGTCAATGGATCGGCCACAATAGCTCATGTCACAGCGCTTTTGAGCTGCTACTTGGCAACAGGAAGAACATCAGATGCCGTCAATCTGCTGGTACATACACAAGCGCTCTTCAGTAAACATCACGCCGATGCGATCTGGACTTTCTGGCGTGCTCAAGCGTTGATGGCGAGTGGTGATCCGGAGTCGGCGTTGGCGGCGATTGAGACATCTGACGTGGGTGCGGAACTGCAGGATGTCCGAGCTGCTGCGCTACGGCTTATTGCCAAAACCACTGGTAATTGGCAAGTAGTCATTCAACATCTTGAGAAAAGTTATGAGGAAACGAGAAACTCGGGGTTCTTGCTTGAGACCTGTGAAATCATGGCTCAACAGCAAAACTGGGCATATATTGCCGACCGGGCAGAGAAGATAGTTCAGGAAATTGGAACGAGTGAGGCTCTCCGCATCGCTGCAATAGCATCTTACAAAGCCGAGCGATTTGATCTATGCCTCAGGCTTTTAGATGGCCATCGGGACCTGCTCAAAAATGGTCAGCTCTCCAGTGAACTTAGGGAGCTGCGGATCTCGTGTCAGTATGCTTTAGGTGTTTTACCTGAAGCTATCGCTGAAGCTGAAGTGCTAGCACGTGAGGAGCCAACCACGAAGAATTTGTATGGGCTCGCCCAGCTTTATATTGAAAAAGGCGATCTAAAGAATGTTGCTATTGTTGCACGCCAGATCTACGGTCATCCTGACCTGGGTGCTGAGCAAGCATTTCAAATTGCAGGGTTGATTCGCTGGGAGGATCTTCCACTCGCACAGTCACTGTGGCGAAAGGTAGTTTTCGTAAATCTACCTGACTCACTGGTTGGCGCAGCAATTGGCCTGGGGTTCCAGCTCGGGCTAGACAAAGAACTGAAGCCATTCCTCGCAAGAATGGCAGAACTCGGTCAGAAAGGCTTGGGCGGCATCCAGGTGATGACTGTAGACGATCTCATGGCACTGACGAAGCAAAGTACTGATCGTACACAAGCGATTGAGGAGGCTTATCGTACCGGCACTACGCCGATCCACGCGATTGCTGAGTTGATCAATCAGCCCTTGGTGAATTTCTATCATAGCTTTCTCGTTGTCCACGAAGCCATGCCGGATCCTTTCAAGCAGTATTACTTAATGGCCCGGCACGGTGGCCGTGCGCTTATCGAGGGATTTGGGGACACTCTGCCTAAGTGGCGACTCAATGTGGATGTGACCGCTTTACTTCTGGCTAATCACTTAGGTATTCTCCCAAATGTCGAGCAGGTCTACGCACCACTCCGTATTCCTGCAGAATTAATGCCTGCTTTGTTATACATGCGGGACAAAGTGTCTCATCATCAACCCTCGCGTTTCCAGGCATATCATCAAATTGTCGATTTAGTGGAACGTGGGTTGCTAACGATCTCGAATTCAAAATTATCTCCTAACTATGCAAACGTCACGCTTGTGGAGGAACTTGGC
>PMBQ01000195.1 GCA_003152955.1 Candidatus Bathyarchaeota archaeon | reverse complement strand
TGATGCCGTTGCCGTTCAGAAGAACCTCTGTAAATTGAGACCTATTACCGTTCTCTAACTAGCGGCCTTTCTTCTCTTCCTTCTTCCAGTTGGTGATGACCTTTTGGATTTCCTTGGGCCACTCGATCTCTCCGCCGCAGTTGTCGCAGTATTTGGCTTGGAGAAACACTTCATGCTGACAGTTATCGCAGAAAAACCTCTGCTGTTGAGGCTTTTCGATTTTGGTGATCTTCGTAACCTCCTGGTGCTGTGAGGGTAGGAACTCGATAGGGAATATGTTGCTTTACGTCGTTTTGGGCTCAAAATCCTTGTCGTAGAAATGTGTACTGCACAGCATTGTTGCAAAGGTACCTCCAAAGACCAACGAAGCGCAAAAGCCAACACTCACAAATGATAAGCATTTCACGGCGCATGATGATTTGCAGGAATTGCGGAGAACTGCTGAGAGACGAGATCGAAATGGTGCAGCATGAAAAAGTCAGCCCGACATTGTTCAAGGTAGATGCTGGTTTGCTTATCGGGGAATCACACGATGTAAGCCGATGGTGAACTATGAGTATTACTTCACAAGCTTTATGAGTAATACTCGCATCCGCCTCGGCGGACGACCATGACTGGCAATGTCGTACACGTTGTAGGGACTGGCACAATCGGAGAGCCCCTTGTAGGTATCCTCGCCGATCTGCGAACTCAGCTCGGCATTGACGAAGTCACCTTCGCCAAGCGGACACCCTTGCTGGAGGACAGATCAAAGGTCTTCAGCCTCATGAAGAGAGGTGCAAATCTGGCCGCGGAGAGGAGCAAATGGGCCTCTTTCCGCGAATTGGGAATGGATCCCACTTATGATTCTGAAGAGGCGATAGGGCGAGCGTCCGTTGTAATTGACTGTACGCCAGATGGTAACGGGCTCTCTAACAAGAAGCAGTTCTATGAGGAGCACAAGGGTCACGTCAAGGCGTTTCTGGCTCAAGGATCTGAGTTTGGGTTTGGCAAGCCATATGCTTACGGAATTAATGACGAGGCACTTCAGGATGGAGATCAGTTTATTCAAATTGTGAGTTGCAACACACACAACATCGCGGCCATTTTGAAAACGCTGGCCTTGGACGGCGGGTCCAACAGTCTGAAAGAAGGGAAATTTCTATGCATTAGAAGAGCGAGCGATATCAGTGACAACAAGGCCTTCATCCCATCGCCGAAGGTCAGCGGTCACGAGGAACCCTGGGGTACACACCACGCTCGTGACGCATACTACCTCTTTCGGACCCTTGGGGTCGACCTCAACCTCTTTTCGAGTGCGATCAAGACGAACTCACAGTACATGCATTGCATATGGTTCGACATCACGCTGAACCGGAATACGACTCTGGAAGACGCCGTCAAGCAACTCCTAGCGAATCCGCGGATAGCTGTAACGTACAAAGACATGGCGAGCCTTGTATTTTCATTCGGGCGGGATCATGGTAGGTTCGGGAGGATACTGAACCAAACGGTCGTCGTTCTCCCCTCACTTCACGTGAGAAACGGAAACGAGCTTCTGGGTTTCTGTTTCACCCCACAAGACGGGAACAGTCTCATGAGCAGCATAGCAGCCACGGAAAAGGTTCTCTACCCTGACGTCGTCCCCGAAAAGATGAAGCCTCTTGTATCGACGCTTTTCAAAGAAATCTAGCCCAAGTTCTGATCGCGAACAGATGTCTCACGATCACGGGAAGTCGTGCTCAAGCTTGGGTCCGCAGATCGGACAGTCTATCTGCCCCCAATCGCGGGGGCACACATGGCCGGCCTCTGGACAGCAGAGGCATCCACCGTCTTCTTCGCCGCACACCCTGCATTTCAAAAAAACTCGCTTGGTCACGAGAATACCGATAATACTTATCACACTTCTCAAGTAATACTTACAAAAGAGAGAACATGTGAAATATGCTATCCTCGCAACATCACATTGTGCGGCCAGCAATAACTTCCTGTGAACTGACTTGTATCTCATGAAAGCAGGATGTTCATTAGGAATCGGTGGCCATCAAGAATCGGATCGATGTCGCTGTCTTCGGGTCAAAGATTCTTGTCGCTGCTTACTCATAGTCAATTCTAAGACGTAGAAGCCATCTCGTGAGTCAAGCGGGTGAAACCGTACCGGACAGTTGCAATTTGGGCAGGGCCCCAGACGGAGTCGTGGCCGAAACTCATGGACGTGCTCGCAACGCGGGCAAGCTATCTTGGCTTTGATTTTTTATCAATGGAGGAATCCATATGCCCTATGCCATATTTGCTCTATTCGTAGGCAGAAACGCGACATACAAAAGAACCATGCCATTAAGCACTCACGCATACCATCGCCACGCGGTGCAATGTGAACTAAATGAAGAAAGAATCAGGTTTTCGAGAGTATCGGCCGGGGACTTTCGATAGGCATGTGGCTTACGGCCAAAGGGATCGCAAGTTGATGCTAATCGCCCGAGGTATCCTCAAAGGGTTCAAGGTCAAGTGCAGGACTGAGGTTGCCGCACGCAATCTAGCCTATGCTCTGAGAAACAGGGTGCCTAAGATTGAATCAAGGGAGGGTGCCCACTTCGGGCTCAAGGTGAGATTGGATGGGCGAACGATTCACGTATATGGCGTTCGGAAGATGGACGGGTAGATCGGGTCCAAGGGGCCGGAAGACATAAACTACCCCCGCTGCCGTACTGTCGGTGTGTAATGGTTTGCCTGGTCATCTTTGGTTGAGCGATTACGATCGTCACGAGGGAGGATGCCCCTACGACAAGAAGGTTTGTTTGGAATGCGAATTCGCCGAACGTCTCCTCCTCACAGGAGTTCCGGTCGACTGCAAACGAGGTCATATTGAGAAGATCAAGTCGCTCTGGCAGTACATGTTCAAGGGTTACAAGCAGTAGTCAATGTCTCTCAGACGCTGATAACTGCGTTAGTCAAGCTCAGCTTGTTACTTGTCTAGGTCATTGAGGGCTCTGCCGAAGCTCTGTCATCGTCAGGTCATTTCGGACGATTAGAACAAGTTAGATGACTACGCGAGGGTACAGTCGAGCAGCCGCTATTATTAGCAAGGCAGTCGTCGCCAACAAAAATCCAAGGTCCAATCCAAAGCCATACACGCTCGCCCCATTGACTACCATTAGCGCACGCAGCCCGTCGACTTCATAGGTCAATGGGTTAACTTGGGCGATCGCCTGCAGCCATGCGGGCATGATCGATACGGGATAGATTGCGTTGCTAGCGAAGAATAGTGGCATCGTTAGTAGCTGACCGATTCCCATGAATCGTTCGCGCGTTTTAACGAGGCAGGCTATGATCAGTGAGAATGTTGAAAATAGTGCGGAGCCCAGAATCACGATGAACAATACTCCGACGAGTGCAAGTGGGTTCAGGTTCAGCTTGACGCCCAGAGCAAATGCTAGCAAGTAGATAATGGCGGCCTGAAGAAGTCCTCGTTCACTTGCAGAGAGCGCCTTGCCCAACACCAGTGCCGAGCGCGGTGCTGGACTGGCCAGGAGCTTGTGCAACGTGCCAAGATCTCGTTCCCAAATGACCGCTATGCCATAGAAGATAGCGATGAACAGTACGCTTTGCGCTAGGATTCCGGGAGTCATGAAATCAAGATAGGGTAAATTGCCCGTCTGTATGGCTCTCGTTCGTGCCAATACTTCTCCGAATACTAGAAGCCACAGAGCGGGCTGCACGGCCCGTGTGAGAACTTCCGTTTGGTCGTGATGGAGTTTGCGTGCCTCTAGTTCGGCGATTGTAGCCGTTTTGCCAATGAAATCTGCAACGGCACTAAGTGGATTTCCGAACTTCATGTGATGCAATTCAAGCAAGCCTCTGTGCTGCGCGTCGCGTTCTCGAAGTATCCCGGAAGTTGCTTCCAGATTCTATTTCGTAACCCGTATAATGTGCAAACACATCATCAAGGGTGACGCCATTCCCGTCAATGGACGACTTGAGCTCTGAGGGAGTGCCGAGAGCAACGACTTTTCCCAAGTGCATTATCGCGACCCGGTCACAGAGTCCATCAGCCTCGTCCATGTAATGCGTGGTCAGAAAAATCGTAGTGCCAAACTCGTCACGAAGTCGCTGAAGATGTTCCCACACCACTTTCCGCGCCACAGGATCCAGTCCAATGGTCGGCTCATCGAGAAACAGGACTCTCGGTCTATGCAGCATGGCTTGTGCAATCTCCAGCCTCCGAATCATTCCACCGGAGTAGTTGCGTACCAATTTGTCACCCACCTGCGCCAAACCCATGAAAGTCAATGCGCCGCTGATGCGTCCTCGTCGCTCCGCCCGAGGAACATCGTATAATTTTGAGAAGATCAAGAGATTCTCAAACCCGGTCAGCGAGCCATCGGCAGACACCAATTGTGGAACATATCCTATCACACGTCTGACATCAGCCGAATGGTGGTGAATATCGTGGCCAGCGACAGAAGCACTACCGGAACTAGGAGGCAGGAGTGTCGTTAACATTTTGATGACTGTGGTTTTTCCAGCTCCATTTGGCCCAACCAGACCAAACATTTCGCCAGGTGCTATCGCTATTCCTAGTTGATCCACTGCGGTCAAGGTTCCAAACCGTCGAGTCAAGGATCGTGTTTCTAGAACCGGCGCTGTCTCCGCACTTCGCGGCGGTAGTGACTCAGATTCGAGTGTTGGCACTAGGCTGCCTTCTCTGCAACGATCATTCTGAGAGTGCGCATCGATTTGATTACACTGCTCCGATCCTCTGGGGAAACTGACCCAAGCAGTTGCGACAAGTATTCCTGTGTTGCATCTCGTGATATTCGAAGTGTCGTCTCCCCGCGGTCTGTCAGCTCCAATGTCATACGCCGTCTATCATCCGGATTAGTCCGACGTGCTGCGAAATTACGGGTTACAAGTCCGTCTATGAGAGTTGACATTGAGGGCAGTGTTAGTCCAATGTGATCAGCTACTTCCGACAGTGAAGAGCCACTATGCAAGCTCAGGAAATTGAGCGTGCGGAATTGTGGAACTGAGAGTTCTCTAGCGCCATGTTTTCTTAACTCACTACGGATTACGCGCATCACTAACGGCACGGTTTCCAGGATCTCTCGCGCACACTGGTCCATTGAAGACTGCATCAAATTCGCTCACCAAATGCTTTGATATGCTAATACTTAGAAATACGAAGTATTTATCAGTGGTGGCTGGGGCGCAGGAAATAGCGCACACTTCGTTACCGAAGCTATTTTCTTTTGAAAGTGCAAGTTGTTCAACTGAGAAACTCGTTGGTGCCACGAGACCAGGGTGATGAAAGATCGCGGACAATATCCTAGTGCTTCTTTCCATCGCGGTAGCACCAACCGTCTTCCTGTTCCTTTTCGTCTACCTGAGAGACAAATACGAACATGCGCCGCTTGGACTCGTTGGAATTACGTTCGTTCTCGGAGCAGTCGGCATGGTTCCCGCGGCCGTAATCGAACTGGTATTGGGGTCGTTCTTTTCGTCTGGTTCGATTGTAGAGGTCTTTTTGTACGTTGCATTGGTCGAGGAACTGATCAAGTTCATTGCGGTCAGAATGAAGGCGTACAGTTCGCCACATTTCAGCGAGGTCATGGATGGAATAGTCTACACAGTGGCTGCCGGGCTTGGATTCGCCACTGCGGAGAACATAATTTACGTATTACAGAACGGGTTGTCTGTTGCAATCGTACGGGCGTTTCTATCAGTCCCGGGTCACGCGGTATGGGCTGGGATCATGGGATTCTACATAGGCTTGGCGAAATTCAGGAGCGTATCAAAAAGTCAACAGAATCGGCGAATCATCGAGGGCGTTGGGATCGCTGTGGTTCTGCACGGAGTGTATGACATTATGGTTTTCTCCAGCAGTCTGCTGGGCGTGATTGGAGTGAGCCTGTTTGGCTGGGTTCTTTTTCTGCTTCTGATCCGGCAGGCGCTCTCTCTATCGCCGTTCAGATGGAGAGAGACTGGTATTATCCACACTTATGATTCCAGTCAGTTCATTCTATCTTCGCCTCGTTTCTGCACCCAGTGCGGCTCTCGACTATTCGGGAACGAGAAATTCTGCATGAACTGCGGGTTCTTAGTACCTCGCTAGGCGAGGCCGAGTTCCACACAACTGAAGATGCCGAAGTTTGCGCATGTTACCTCAGGTCCCAGGTCTGATCAGAGTTCTGATATGCGGGAACTCGAGGGTTCGAGATCTTCCGAATCCCTAAGCCACCACCAGAAAATCGAGTAGATTCTGGTTCGGAAATACTCTGGCACATCCGTGTCAGTCCTGACTGGTCCTAAGTACTGTAACCACTCCGCCTCTGCTCTTGGGGAAGTAAATACGCAAATCTCTTATGTTCGGTGGTGGACCGGTTTTTTAGATGCGTCATGAAAGCGATTAACCCAAACTACATCGGGATCACGATAGGTCTCATACTTCTGGCCGTAATCGTCATCACGATACTGACAACAAAGCACTGATTGCCAACGCAGCTCTAGAGGGTATAGCAGTATGGAAGAGCTGCTCCAGACCTCACAGGTCTTGCGGATTCCAGAGCATATACTGCATCGAGACCCAATTGAGTCTACGCATCTTTCCTATAGCTGCACAGCTAACGAGTGCTGACTTAACCGCGATTTGGAGAACCCTGTTTTCTCAGCATGAATTCACCAGTGTAATTTAATAGTCGAATGGCGACCGCAAGTTAATTCGTGCAATGGAAGCATTCTAATGATTGATAGCCGCATTTTTCATATTTCGGAGATCATGACTTCTCCACTCGAAAAGGACAATGCAATCCGCACCGTTGAACCCGCGGCTTGATACAACCATGAACGATTTTGATCGAAAGGTGCAAGAAGTCTCAGGTTCGATACTGAAGGCGTCTGATATCACGATAGTCCAAGCGAATGTTGGACTTCGCTGCAATAATTCATGTACGCATTGCCACCTTGAAGCTGGCCCCGATAGAACTGAGATGATGGATTGGGATACGATGAAGGCTGTGGTGGGCGTTGCCACTCAGACGAAACCGGATTTTGTTGACATAACCGGAGGGTCACCTGAACTCAACCCTCTTCTCCAAAGATTCGTCAAGGAACTACGGAAGGACGGCCATGCTGTTCAGATAAGGACAAACCTCACAGTAACGTGCGAGCCGAAGATGGAGGAGATGGTGGAATTTTACAGCGGCGCTGGTGTCAGACTCGTCGCTTCGCTTCCCTGCTATACAGAGGTAAACGTAGATACCCAAAGAGGGCAGGGCGTTTACGACAAGAGTGTCAAGGCCTTGAAGCGCCTGAATGCGGCGGGCTACGGTTCGAACCCCAATCTCAAACTGGACCTCGTCTATAACCCGGGCGGGGCGTTCATGCCAGGCGAACAATCTTCACTGGAATCTGACTATCGAGCGAACCTCCGCAAAGACCACGGCATCGTCTTCAACAACTTGAGGACGATCACTAACATGCCGCTAGGACGGTTCCAACGTTGGCTCCGTCAACAGAACCAATATGATGAGTACAACCGACTCCTCAAAGACTCATTCAACTCTCAGACTCTGGAAGGGCTGATGTGTCGGCATCAAATCGAAGTAGGGTGGGATGGTAGGCTATATGACTGCGACTTCAATCTCGCTCTCCAGCTCCCAGTCGGCAACGGGGTTACCGCTCAAATCAAAGACTTTGATGCTGTCAACTATTCCAAGAGGAGAATTATGACCGGGGATCACTGCTTCGGCTGCACGGCCGGACATGGTTCGTCGTGCGGCGGAGCACTGACCTAGAATCGGAAAACTGGTTGCGTCGAGTTACGAACAGAATTGTGCACGGGGGTCATGCTCCTGAAAGCATTTTCAAATCGACTTATTGGGAGCAAGTCCTTCCGTACCTGCAGTTACTTTCAGTGGTTGAGCGCGCACTATTAGACCGAACTCGCGTATACCATTATGGTTTGAGGGGGTCTTTCACCTGCAACGGCTGACAATTGATTCGAAGATCGAATCCATCCTCGATAGAGCATTAGGAGGGCGTGAAATTGGACGTGAGGAAGCCCTGCGGCTGCTGGAGACTGACGAAAAGTCGCCCGAAATGTACGTCCTCATCTCAGTGGCAAACATGCTGACGAGGAGACAATATAATGACAGAGGCGAAGTCTATGCCACGATCGGAATAAACCTCTGGCCTTGTCCCAAGAGTTGCGCTTTCTGCTCGTTCGGAGCAGACTGGGATCTGGTCAAGGCGCGGGTCGAATTCACCCTCGAAGAAGTTGTTTCGAGGGCGAAGTCTTTGGAAGATGAAGGGGCAAATGCCATCTTTCTGATGACCACCGCGGACTATCCGTTTGACCGTTACATCGAGATTGCAAGGGCAGTGAGGGGAGCTGTATCAGCGAAGATGCCGATGGTGGCGAACATAGGCGATTTTGGGTATGAAGAGGCAAAGGAACTGGCTGAGACAGGTTTTCAGGCTGTCTATCACGTGCACAGGTTGAGGGAAGGCAAAGACACTGGCCTAGACCCGGAGGAACGACTCAAGACCATAAAATTCGCGCGCGACGCAGGTCTCGACCTAAGTTATTGCGTGGAACCCATTGGCCCTGAACACACACCGGAAGAATTGGTCGCCGAAATGTTTCGAGGTAAGCAGTTTGGCGCGGTAAATCTCGCATGCATGTGGAGAGTTCCCATACCTGAGCTTCCACTCTCAAAGTTAGGGAGAATCTCTGAAGCTGCCCTGGCCAAGGACGTGGCAGTTGCAAGAATAGTGGCGGGTGACTCTATCAAGGCGATGGGTGTTCACGAGCCAAGAACGTTACCACTGTTTGCAGGAGCAAATCAGATCTATGCGCAAACAGCTGGTTTTTCACCACGAAGGACCCCTGACTCCAGAGAGCCCGTCGGTGATACGTCGAAGGAGAAGGGTTACTCTGTTAAGGAGTGCAAGACTTTGCTGCGAGAAGCAGGTTACATCCCTCTCCAAGGTCCGACGAAAGTGTTTCAGGGGAACTGGTCGTCGTAGAGAATTCTAGAGCCGGGCAACCGCCGCCTTTCGTTTCAGGTATTGAATGAAGTTTGGAGGGTCAATAGATTTCGGACAAGCTTCAGCACAGTTGAAAATTGTGTGGCACCTCCACACGCCATCCTCGCATCCCACGAAACTCAGACGCTCATTCTCGGCAGTGTCCCTCGTGTCCGCGATGAAACGGGCTGCTTTCACAAACGCCGCAGGTCCCGGATAACTCGGATCTGTCCACGATGAGGGGCAGGCGGAGAAGCATGCCATGCAATCGATGCAATCGATCGCCACATCGATCGCCTCACGATCCTTCGGAGATTGAATGAACTCCTTCGCCGGGTATTGTTCTCGGGCCTCCAGGTATGGTTTCACCATCTCCATTCTGCGAAAGAAGGGTTGAAGGTCGACCACTAGATCCTTAATCACAGGGATATGCGGCAACGGCCCGACCGTAATCTCGCTGCCCAACTTGCTGACCTGTGTCTTGCACGCCAACCTTTGTCGGCCGTTGATGAAGGCTGCGCAGCTCCCGCAGACCGCGCTTCTACAAGAGTAGCGAAAGGCCAAGGCTCGATCCTGCTCTTCCAACACTTGAAAAAGCGCGTCCAACACGGTCATGCCCGGCTTCGTTTGGACTTGAAAAGTGTCGTAGTGTGGTTTCATGTCCATTTTCGGGTTGAACCGTTGAACTCGTAGCCGAATCGTCTTCGGAGGTGCTGTCAATATTTCCTTTCCTCGGGTTGATATCTGGTAATCTTCACGTCCGAGAATTCGATCCGGGGGCCATCACGGGAGCCGTAAGCAAGTGTATGCTTCAAGAAGTTTGAATCGTCCCTCTTCGGAAAGTCCAGCCGTACGTGTGAGCCACGGGATTCTTCCCTTTTCATGGCGGAGGAGATTATGACTTCGCTCAAGTCGAGCATCTCTCCCAGTTCTATTGCCCGGATCAGGTCCAAGTTGCAGATCTTGGAGCCGATTATGGATCTTAGCTGCCTGAAGCGATTCTTGAACTCCCTAATCTTAGCGCCGGCTTCTTCCAATCCTTCTTTGTCTCTGAACAGGAATACCTTGTCAACCATCAGGTTACGCATCTGCTCGCGGAGAATAGACGGGTCTTCGTCGCCACTTCCTTGAACTAACTGTTGAACCCGTTTCTCTTGGGCTTCAAGCGCGTCCTGCATTAAGGTCTCATTCGCTTCGGCATCTGTGATTCCTTTTGCGTATACGCCCGCGTGTTCGCCTGCAATCTTTCCGAAGACAACTGTGTCGAGGAGTGAATTGCCGCCCAGTCTGTTAGCTCCGTGAACACTAATGCAGGCGCATTCCCCAGCCGCATAGAGCCCCTTGAGCTTGGTTTCGCATTTGGCGTTGCAGTCGATCCCTCCCATTGTGTAGTGTTGCGCTGGTTGGACGGGGATGGGTTTCTGTATAGGGTCGATTTCAGCGAAGTCCATTGAAATGTCACGGATCCCCGGGAGCGTGCTGAGGATTTTCTGTCTCCCCAAGTGCCTGATATCCAAGTGGACGTAATGATCCTTGACGCCGCGTCCCGCGTCAATTTCCTTCTGGATTGAGCGGCTGACAATATCACGGGGTGCGAGTTCCATTGCTTTTGGAGCGTAGGTTTGCATGAAGCGCTCGCCCAGCGAGTTGACCAAGTAACCCCCTTCACCGCGAGCGCCTTCCGTTATGAGGACGCATGTGGGNNTGCATCGAGTTAGTTGATTTGGCATAAGTCCAACCCGCGCCGCCCGTTGCAAGTATCACGGCCTTAGCCTTGAAGACCTCCAAGTCACCAGTTAGAATATCGTAGGCGACAACGCCGTTGACAATGTCTCGGTTGACGATGAGTGAGACTACGAACCATTCTTCGTAGACTTTGAGCTTTCGTTTGAGGGCTTGCTCGTAGGCTGTGACTAGTAGGTAGTGGCCGGTCTTGTCCGCGGCGTAGCATGTTCTCGGATAGCCTGCTCCGCCGAATGGCCTCTGTGCGATCTTTCCATCTTCGGTTCGGCTGAAGGGGCAGCCCCAATGCTCCATCTCAATAATCCGTTCGGGTGCTTCCTTCGTCAAGACCTCGACGGCGTCTTGGTCGGCTAGGAAGTCGCTGCCTTTGATNNCTTGCGCGGCACCCGTGTGTGAACGGAGCGGGTGCACTCGACTAATTATTGCAGTGTCTGCGTACTTGGATGCTTCAATTGCCGCGCGGAGGCCAGCGAGGCCACCACCCACGACTATTACATCATGTGAAATCATGATCGTTTTCACTTCACGGTGGGACTAGCAGCGGCCAGAAACCGAACGCTCCAAACAGGAAACCTGCGATGCCCAGTAGGGCGAGAGATGCTGAGAGGAACCGTCGTCCCGCGAGACTTGGCCCGTAATCCAAAACTACCGTCC
>PMBQ01000064.1:14549-26079 GCA_003152955.1 Candidatus Bathyarchaeota archaeon | reverse complement strand
AAGCGATCGAGTATCTGGCGTAGGATAGGAACGGCCGATGCGTGGCCGTTTCTTTAGCCAATGGGTCCTTCCGTCACTAACCACTGGAACAGCGGAGAAAGGATTGTGAGAACGCGGTTTTCTAGATTTATCTTTGTTTTCTTGAATTTGCTTCTTCAGGAGGCTATAACAGCCTCTCTTAATTGACATTCGTTTGGACGGGAGCTATTTTTGGTGTAGCTGCGTTTGTGTTGACCGACAAAGGCTTTGGCACGGCCTCATCTTTGAGAAATCGAGGGTGGGGCCGTTTCCATTTTGAGTGGGCCGTCTGGCGATACTAGATAAGGGCGCCGTGTTGGGGGGTCATCACATTAGCTAAATCATCACTGGATGGAGGATGCCATGGTACTTGAGATTGCCGTTCTGGTTGCAACAGTCGCTACTCTTGCGATTCCTGCACTAACCGACTTGCGCGAGACCAACCGAAAGCTCAATCGAATGGGGAAGACCTTTATCGCCTTTGCCTGTGTTGTTTTCGTTGGTAATCTTGCGCTGGCATATCTTCGGAGTATCAAAGATGACCAAGCCGAGAAGACAAATGAAAACCTCTTAAGAATGATCGACGACCAAAAGGATATCTTGTCGCCAAATGATTTTCAGCTTACGATGATATCCTTTTTCGATGCAACCAAAGTTGATGCGTCAAGACTGCAAACTGGCCCAGTGCGGGTAGGAGGTTCACTCGATTCCGCAAGGATTTTCTTTGAGTTCGTTCAGGTTGGTAAACCAGAGACTGTCGCATTGAGCCGCGCTGGGGGTGTCAGAGGACAGCTCTATCACAATGCCGAGCACATTAAATTTGATGGATTGGACAGATATCGATACTTGAGAGACCTCAATGGCAAGACTTTAGAAATTCAACTGCCTCGTTCATACCTCGACCTAGTACATGGAGGATATGGCTACAGCGTCCAGCTTTATATCAAGGGAAGACTGTTCCGAGCGCGCCTTGAGGATAATCGGTCGGTGAAGTTTCCGATTGCCGTTCCATAAAAGAGTGAATTCGAGCTTTCAGCAAAGACGGACCAGCGCAATTCGATAAATGAAGTCCGGTCTCAAGCGCCAGACTCTGGATGTGCTCACAATTCATGATATGATCATGACACATCGCCAACTCATGACTGAGATCGATCAGATGTCCCTGAGTGGACCATATTTTATATCACACCTGATCGGGTGACAGGTTTCGCTAACATGAGCAACTTGTGCACGCTCAGGCGATCCGATGGCGTGACTGCTTGGGGCTTTGAATCCACGTTTCGCGATAAAGCGCGACCCCAAATCGCGTTTGAGCACAGCCTTATCAAAGTGCTCCAGAATCATGTTTGCCTCACCTACTTGCATTTCAGAGTGTGAACCGCTACCGTAGCTTTCATATTCCCCGGTTCAACACCTTTCTTTCAGAATAACCTTCGCACGAGGACGTATGCAGCAACCTATTCACAACTTCTCGGCTATTCTACTTGCATACCCATCGGTGCTTCAACTGATGCCAACGCAATTTAGTAGCCATCAGTTTATTCTGGAACTTGCTTACCGATATCAGGATCTCTATGTAGATGTACTTTATTCCTACAAAGATACGTTACATGATGGGGTGCGCAGGCCCTTCGTCCACATACACCGAAGGCTGGCCCAGATGCTGAGCGAATCGCCGTTGGTCACGCTGATAGGCGAAGTTCAGAGTACCGACATTTTTACCCACGAAAACAGATGCGCCCTCTGGGAGAAGGTCTAGCCCTCTCAGCTTTCCGTCAGGAATTCTGTTGCTTCTTTTGGCAAACCACGGAGATGTCTGAAAACAATAAGAGAGTGTATGCCAAGTTGGGCCGAGGTCGAAAGGGCGAATGCAACATTTGCACGAAGAAGGGGCCTTTAACTTGGGATCATGTGCCACCTCGCGGCGGGATAACGCTTGGCCCGATGGAAATTCGTTCTGTCTTCCAGGCGCTGACGGGCCATCCAGAGGACTCCGGTACCATACCGTCTTGGGACGGTATCAGTTTCAGAACGATATGCAGCAAGTGCAATTATCTGCTAGGGGAACGGTATGACCCCCACATTAACGAGTTTGCGACCAGTGTCGGCCGGTACTTACATTCGAGCATTGCACTGCCAAAAGTTGTGATGCACCCGACCAGGCCGGCTGCCCTCATGCGAGGAGTGCTCGGGCACTTGATCGCAGCAAAAGCAGAAAAGGATGAAGTTCGTTTTGACAAAGAGGCCGCCGCATGCGTTCTGGATCTGGCAAGCCCAATTCCCAATGACATCCATATTTACTACTGGCTATTTCCATATGATCATTTGGTTGTACTCAGGGATTTCGCCATCTTCAAAATCGGCCTGCCGCCGGAGAACTACGTTTTTTGTCAACTCCTGAAATTTTTCCCAATAGCATTTGTAGTTACAAACGGTCCCTGGGATTGCGGCCTCGAAGACCTAACCCAACATCGGAACGTAGGACTTGGTCAGGATGTCCGCATCCCGATACACTTAGGTGACGTTAGGCCTTCCAATTGGCCAGAGGCGCCCGATGACGAAACCATTATCCTCGGTGGCCAAAGCACAAGAAATTCTCCCACAGCTTCAAGGTTAAGTTAATCTGCCCTTGTCCTAGCAGCACTACAGAAGGGGTGCCTCCGTGATGCTAGTGAAATCGATATGGCCAGGCAGCCTGCCCGATTGAAGAAACGTCCCGACACGTAACTAAAGCTGAACTTTGGAGGCTAAGGATGACCGATTTCAGACGCTCCAGAATCGCCTACTATGAAAGTCGCCTTCGTGATTTCTCCTCGAACGGCATCCTTTATCTATTCGAGCCAGAGGTGGCAACATCTCCACCGCTCAACTTCCAAGACAACCAAGTTCTCAGGAAGATAAGGTTCGCTTTTCGGTCATTCATGGGCCGTTCGGATAGAAGGCCCGAACCTACCTATGAGGACAATGCAATCGCGTTTATAGATCCACCATACTATGAGATAAGATGCTTCTCAAGTGGAAGGGTTGAAATCTTCCGATCGCCTATCTTTCGCCGCAATGTTCGGGATCCTAGCATAAGACACGTAGATTTCGACGGGATTATACTTGATGGTCATCGTTTGGACAACGTGTCGAAACTGTTAAGGGAGACGTTCAACATCAGATCAGACGTTTTTCTACACATTGTCCTTTTTGGTGTTCAGGAAGCATTTCCATACGCGAAGTTCTTTACCTACAAAATGAGTACCACTCCTTTTAAGGATAATGTAGTTGTCCTACCGTCACTTACTATGCCAGCAGCTTCCACAGTTTCTCTGGTTATCCTTCTTAGAGAACATCTACTAGGGGGTGACATAATTCTACCCGAGGATCTTTGACAAAAAAGTGCATCGGCTCTAAGAGCGGTATGGCATATGTGCTGCAACTATGAAGCCGTCGATTTCTCAGCTCAAGACCAAAATGGAAAACGTTACCAGGTGCAGACTTTGCAATCAGGCGCGTCCGCTCCTGCGCAAATCGCACATTATTCCTGAATTCATGTACGCTTCGCTCTATGACAAGCACCACAAACTCTATAAGCTTGCGCCTGCCGATTATGTGAAAGGGGAGGGCCGCGTCGAACGCCATTCGTCCGGAGAATATGAAGCTGATATACTGTGCAAGGAATGCGACGGAGTGATAATCAGCCGCTATGAAACATACGCTCATGAGGTGCTATTCGGAACCAATCAAGAACGCTCAGAGATGATGACCTGCCACAGTCTTGTCAGGCCTGGCGGAATCAAATACACTCTACGTGAAAATGTCGAGTATGCACGGTTCAGACTGTTTCTCCTTTCTGTATTGTGGCGGGCAAGCATCAGTAGGCGTCCGCTCTTCAAGGAAGTTAGCCTAGGGCCTTACGAGGAGCGGGTACGCCAAATGGTTCTCATTGGAGATCCCGGCAATCCCGAGGAGTTCCCCGTTGTGCTCTTCACGTGGCTTCATGAGCACTCGGTTCCAACCGACATCATCGGTCAACCAGGTATTAACCGGAAGGAAACAGGAATTCGTTACATTTTTCCCATAGGCGGGATCGTATATGTCTATCATATCAGTCCGGATAGTCTTCTTAAGCAATGGAGAGAATTCATTCTCACCGAGGAGAACAGACTATTTCTGATTCACACACCTGAAGGACATAGCGGGGCTCTTCTCAAAACCTACTTCAGCTGATTCGAAGGTGTGAGATTTGTGCTACAACAAAAAAAAAGGCGACCTACACCCGGCCGCCTTTTTCCATTTGTAACCAATCGCGAATAACGCTGGGACTTTCTGGAATAAGATACGGGTAAGCAATCTCCGATCACTATTCCAGAGGATCAGATATCAGACAAGGACTATCACACGCTGCGCCGCTATGCCATGAAGTTCGCAAACGACGTGGACGATCAGAACGACCTCGTGCTTCTCGCCTGGCAAGAATCCGTGAGGCATTGGAACCGTGCATCGATGACGTTGAAACGCTTGTGGATTGGCGAGCGCCGGATACGATCCGCTTGGAATGACGGTAGTTCATGAACTGGAGGAGTCGCTGAGTCTGGATGAAACAATGGTGGTGCAAGAAGTGGAGGCGGGGTATACGGAGAATGAAGCAGTCGTGCGATTAGGCGCCGGTCATGGACAGTTCCGGAAGCTAAGGCAGGTTGTTCGTGAGAAAGCGATCGAACATCTCGCATAGAATGTGGAACGGCCGATGGTGGCCGTTTCATTTACGCCATGAGCCTCAACCTAACTTCCGCGTACAGGAATCTTAGGAGCTTCTTCTACTTCGAGATAGCCGGTGGAGCAAAAGGCCGATTACCTGGTAAAGATCCGATTTATGGATTTGTTCTGGATTTTGAAATGGTCCATATAGATTTTTCACATTCATAAAGCCGCGACATATATTGTTCTTGAACTTCTGTTCTCCATAATGACCGCCTTCTGTGCATTCCGAAAGAAGGCTTTTT
Source organism: Candidatus Bathyarchaeota archaeon (assembly GCA_003152955.1). The sequence goes on along the minus strand of PMBQ01000064.1, from coordinate 21,070 downwards.
TTCTGTTGCACCCCTTCCGCGTGACGTAGCAAAAGGCTCTCCACAATGTCACACACCAAACTCGGACCCGACGCCCGGCTCTTGGTCGCAACGACCAACCAAACGATAAAACTCTGCGCCGAAGATGCCGATCATTGTAAGAACCAGCTGAAGACATTCCTGAAGGACAACAAAGACCGCTTTACCGAAAAGGATGTCGCCATCTTGCTTGATATGTGGGACAGCCTTGATCTCATGGAAGAGCGTCTGAAGACGGCCAACGTGTTGAGGACCACGTATATTCCCCAGTATAGAAGGCCGTAGGGCCACTTCATTCCCCAGTTTCAGGGTCACCTGATTCCCCAGTCTCGGGGCCACTTCATTCCCCACTTCCGGGGTCAGGTCATTCCCCAGTCCTGGGGTCAGATGATTGGCCAGTTTCAGGGTCAGTTCATTCCCCACCCCCAAGAGAGTTGATTTCCATCCACCATGAGCCGTAGTTTGCTTCCCTCTGGAGCGATCATGCCAGTTTCGCAACCTCGAAAAGGGAAGCACGCGCTATGGCCTTCAAACAGGTACTCACCTTGGAAATCTGAATATGATAAAGAAATCCCCTTTCAATAAATCTGTTGAAAGGGGATTCTTATTAACACCCTTTCAGTAAAACGGCAAGCAAGAGAACGATAGATATAGGCACGCCCAGAAGCAGGAGCAAAATAGATCGCATTGCGAACCTCCATTGTTGTTGAGATCGGAACCATCGGACTTTCGGACGGGGCTAAATAGCAACGACATGATCTCTTTGCCTGCCCCCTATGGTAGCTGCGTAACTTGCGCAAAACGCCCCTATTAGGAGGGCAAGGAATATCCACACCAAGGCACGTGATGTTGCCTCCCGGGCAATGTTAACAGCTCGCTGCGCACTCGCAAAAGCGTCAGACACTCGTTTCAGAGCCTCAGGTTGGCCGAGTCCCGTTCTTGCAGCAACGAGCTGGGCGAGATAGTTCTTGTCGGCTGACGAGAGATTTTCCTGAACAAGGGATCTCGCAAAGATGCCTGCGGCCTCGCGGTTCAACGATGCAGGATCTGAGTCTGCTCTGACATTTTCTGAACGGAACAAGGAATCTACAAGATACTCATTGGGACCGGCCGCCAAACCTGCTTTATTGCCGGCATCCCCTGCCGCAGCTGATGCCGCTCCTCCCACCATATAAGTAGCAGCGGTCGTCAAGAAAGTTGCTGTGGCAACAAGGGCTACAGCCCACGCCAGAAATCCGTGCGCCGTGTCCCGAAAATACACCTCATCCGTGTGAATATGGCTCCATTTCGTGCGCAAACGCCCTGCGAGATAGCCACCCATCGATGAGCTGAGGATTTGCATAACTATCATCCATACGATGGCTGCCATACCAATTTTAGACGATGATAGGCCCACCCCCGCCCAGGGGGAAACCGAGGACAAGCCAAGCCCGGTGCCTAATGCAAGGAGAATAAGCGACAGCGCGGCAATCACAAATGCTCCTGCCATCACCGCAGGCCAGGCCACACCCGACGAATACCCCTCACTCTTCACAGAATGCCCCTCAAGCCCATGCTGAGTGCTGGAGGTTGACACTGGTTGAATTGTTGATTCCATTGAAGTCCCTGCCCTTTCTCTTTTGTCCATTACAGTTGATTGTACCAAAATCAACCAACAATAGGGAAGAAAGCAATACTCGAAAAGACTGGTAATGTAGTTAGCTCCTCGGGATGAACCTGGGGCGTGACAGTTTCTTGGTATGATAGGTCAATCGCTTTACATCCACGGTGGCTGAAATATGGTATCGGGTTGAGCTAACCAACCGCTGGTTCCGGAAGCTGAAGCAGGTTGTGCGGAATAAAGCGATGCAGTATCTGGCGTAGGATTGGAACGGCCGAGGGTGGCCGTTTCTTTACCCAAAGAGCCTCAACCAAACTTCCGCATACAGCAGTTTCAGGAGTAGCTTCTGCTTGGATCTACACCGGTGGAGCGAAAGGGCCCAAGCCTGGTAGAAAGCGGGTTTCTGGAATTTTTTCTGGGTTTTTGGAATGGGACTATTAGGGGCTTCAGTCCTGGGGCCTTGAAATGTTGTCGCAAAGCTGATAATTGGATCAAGAGTCTTCTCACTTTCCCTTCCTCAATGCGTCCGTACGGAATATTAACCCCATCAAATTCTCTCTCCAACACGCATCCGATTTGTAAGTCTCCCGGATAGATAACTGTAGAAGAAGAGCGCCCCAAAAGCTCACGCCCGGTCAGCAGAAAATTGTTTCTTGGAGTCCGCGTAATTATTAATCGGGTGATCCTATGCCAGGTGGCTGTCTCAGAGGATCATGGGAACCGATTTTCTTTCCCGGGAATGTCTCCGACTTGTATGGCTCCACGAGTACAAACAGGTACAAGGGCGGCAAAAGTAAACTCCCTCTATTCGGCGGGATCATTATCCCTTCGGCACCCGATTTCGCTAAAGCCAAGTGCTATGTTTCAGACCACGGTGCGCGGCCATGCGTAGTTGCCTGAATCTTTTGTGGCAGCTGTCTAAGAGAGTACGTATTACTACTTTCCACAAAAGGGAGAAGAAACATGGGTTCCTTGACAGTCCACGTTTTAGACTCAAATGATAACCCAATAAGCGGCAAACGGGTTTATTGCAACTTTGTCGGCAGTCATCTTCTTGGACTCGCCGACTCACACACTGAAGAATACACTAATGACGACGGGGTTTCGGAATTCGATGATGTTCCAGTAGGAACGGTGGAGGTCTACGTCAACGGGGACAAGCAGATTGAAGTCGGTGTCGGGACAAATGACCACGAAGATGTTACGGTGTCAATCTAGTACGAAGGCGACACTTACTGCCTCTGGCAGTGGTAATGTCCAGACGGCTATGCCAGTGCGGCGAAGTGCATGATTCTTCCGCGCTCTCTTTCACGCCTGTTTGACATTCGCCAATCCGCCGCCTATCTTACCGCTACAGCAATTGTGCCGACTTCGAGGCTTTAGGCATGGCCCATTTCTCTGATGAGGGATGGGCTAATCCGTTTCAGTAAGATGTCAAGATTGTGCTCATCGTCTCTGCAGTCGACTAAGGAGTTTGATCATGAAGATCAGAACGCAACTTCTTCTTCTAGTAACTTTTACGATACCGTGGCAAGTAGCAGCTCAATCAAAGGAACTGCAGATCGGTAATGTCACGTTGCGTCTAGGAATGTCCAAGAAGGTCGTGTGGGAGAAGTTGAAGGATTTTAAAATCGTGAGCGCTTGGGATTCTACGTCTTCCGAACCAGAGATCTGTCACGTAACGGGATCATCTGGTAATCCAACATATGGGAGTGTTGTTTTCGAGCACAACAAACTAACCTACATAAGCAGAAACTGGTATAACCACTTCTCTCCTGATGGCGGTGAAGCATACAAACTGGCGGAAGCCCTTTTCCTTCTCTTGGAGGGTGAGACAAGAATGCACCCATCTACCAGTATCAGAACGGTTTCATACAATGAGCCAGAGCACCACAATTACTCGGTCAAACTCCTCGTTGGAGATAAGACGATAAATATCTCCTTCGCAACTATTAAGGCGATTGCCGCCTCAGATGACATGACTAGACGTAGTGTCTCCATTGATGAAGAAGTGAGACAGATCGTACCAACTATGCATGCACGCTAAGACCCCGGCCGGAAGAGTACCGTGAATGTTCTGATGAATTGTCGTCATTGTAAAGCATCCAGAGGGGTATTCAGAAATGGAAGAACAGGATAAGTCGACGCTGGCCCGAGAGCTAATGCTTGGCTTCCACACTCAGTTCGCTGAGAACCAGCGCAGCCGAGAGCAGTCTTTCCTCCGAATCCTGGCATTTCTGGCAATCCCATTGGTTGGATACGCGTACGCCTATCAATACTATTTCCATCACTCCAGGGAGTTCCCGGTTGGTCTGACTGAATTCTGTTACGTCCAAGTGATCGCATCACTACTCATTTCTGCGGGAACATGGACGATCGTTATTATTGCAAACAATTTCCGACGAGATCAGTATGTGAACGCGAGGATCAGAGAAGCAGCTGGAGTGTTAGGTGATGGTAAGGTATTCCCTTACAAATACGATCCAAAAGAATCGTTTAAGGAAAAGGCACTATTCAAGTGGATGCCCGACTTCCTATTCGCTTTCTATGTCCTATTCATGTCCGTTCAAGCCGTTCTCCTTTATATATTCTACAATGCTGTAGAACCCGTATCGATTGTGTTCGGAACTCGGATGAATTGGACACATACGTTTGCTTTCGTAATCCCGTGCATACTGTTCCTAACATGTTTGCTCCTTCTACCGTGGTACTACAGGTCGGAAGTCATCAGGGTGATGGGCGTCGACAAAAGGGAGTATGAGGTCCTGCGAGCATGGAAAAGGTGTCTCAACAAGACCTTCCGAAGCATCAGGATAACGGTATAGCCATCAAAGAATGACCGAACAGTCGGTTGATTTGAGGGTTTCATTGATATAGGATTGGGGAGATGACCAGCATGTACTCGTTCCTGCACACACTCATGCAATGAGTGCAATAAGATGAGGTCCGGTGCTGCGTGGTGCGGCGAGACGTTATGCGCCACACAACCTGAGCTGTGCTGGCGAATTGACCTTATACACAATTCACAATCTCTCACTTACCTCTGGAGGCCGTCATGAAAGCTTCTCTCTTCGGTCTGATACTTGTCATCGTTGCGGTGGTTGCATTTTCCTGTCAGCCACAGCCAACAACTCTCAGCGAGGCTCAGAAATCGGCTATAGCTGACTCTGCGAAGGCGGTGGTACAGTTGATGCTCTCGTACGCTGACAAGTTGGAGTTCGGAGCCTATTTCAACGGGTATTCCACTGACGCTGATGTTCGGTGCGTCGAGAATGGCTCTTTGTACCCGTCGCTTGACTCTATGAAAAGAGCATACGCGCAGATGCAGCCCATAATGGAAATGATGGAATCCCAGCACAACACCCCAGACGCATGGAATACAACGGTTCTCGGAACAGACGCGGTCGCCATCACCATGCCTTATCATTTCAGTCTTAAACCGAAGGGCCTTCCTGAGTACAAAGGACAAGGTGCCTGGTCCGGTATCGTGCAACGCCGGGGCGGCAAATGGACAATTATTCAGAGTCACGAATCATGGGTCAATCCCGAACAAGTGATGGCAGCGCTTATGCCACCGCCGCCAAAACAGTCGCGTCCGAAGAAGTAGCACTTCTTTCGACTGAATGCCTGCACGGCGCATAACACAATTACAAACCGGCGCTGCGTGGTGCGGCAAGACGTTATGCGCGACCTAGCCAATCTGTATTCCGTGCGGGGTAGACTGCTTAGGAGGTAAGAGATAATCATCAGAGTGCATTCGATCATCTGCAGCGGGGATCCAGAAGCGTACTGGGTTTTCCTGCTCAAACTGTGATCTCTGCTTGGGAGTCATATGATACCTTTGCCCTCCTGGTTACTTGAGCTAATCAGATGTCCGCAAACCGGCGAACGTTTGGTGATGCAAGGAAGTGCGCTTCTTCGGCCGGATGGAAAATCCTATCCAATTCTCGATGGAATTCCGCGCCTGGTCTATCCTCCAGCTGCGGTTGGCGATGACGCGAGATGGCAACGATTCTACGATTGGTTCGCTCCATTCTATGACTTCAACGAGAGAGTGTTGGGCGGCATACTCGCGGGAGTGAATATGCGTCAGGAACGAACGTGTATCATTGAGATCCTGGGACTCCGCAGGGGAATGAGAATCCTCGAGGTATCTCCTGGCCCCGGGGTGTATCAATCTGACATTCGAGCGTCTGTGGGAAATGATGCAGAGTACGCTGCGATTGACCTATCTATGGGGATGCTCACTCAATGTCAGAAACGGAATCGTCATCTCAATATTGCATTGCTGCAGGCAAATGGATCCAATCTGCCTTTCGCCGATGAGAGCTTTGAAGCCCTTTTTCACTTCGGCGGAGTGAATCTTTTTGGTGAGCCAGAAAGAGCACTAAAGGAATTCGTTCGAGTCGTTCGCAAGGGCGGAATCGTATCCTGGGGTGATGAGGGTTTTTCGAGTTCTTTCCCCGATGGATGGAAGAAGAGGGTTCTCATTAGAATGAATCCCGGATACCTCAAGCAACGTTTGCCAATTCCCCAAGGGCTTTTGAATCCACAAATAACAGAAGTGTGCAATGGCTTAGGTTATTTGGTCGTGGGCAACAGACAGTGAGCCGGAGTGATGCACCTTACGATTCTATGCCCATAATTGCAGCGACACGACGCGGCTTCGTTCAAGCCATTTTTGTCTATGACTGCGCCTGAGGTGCATCGGAATCCTCGAGTCCATATTGGTTCATTCCGCGGACAGCCCTCCAATTCACTCTTCCCACCAACGCCGGAGTGAATGGGAACAGATGCCATATAGCTGGCTTTAAGAAATCGAAACTCAGGTCGAACAGTTGTGCGGTTTTGGTTCAACGTCAACCTTCAGGCATACGTATCATTTCCGGGAGGACCGATGAAA
>PMBQ01000064.1:0-14468 GCA_003152955.1 Candidatus Bathyarchaeota archaeon | reverse complement strand
CTCACGAATTCACTCTTCAGCGACGGTCAAATGGTGTATGAGGTCGATCACGGGAAGAAGACCGCATCAGTGCGTGAAAAAGCCTACCGAGGGACGGAGTTTCGTTTCGATTGGAACGAAATCTCGGAAAAGGACAGGACAAGCGGAAAGGCGAAAAAGCTGCCGAACGTCGCGGTGGCTGGGAAGAACTGCGAATCATTCATGGTTGGATCTTCCGCCGACAAAACCGTGTATGCCGGATACGGCCACGTTTGCCTGATGATAGACCTCTCCAGCTCGACCATGCGGAGCGAGATCAAAGCCGTGAAGTTCGAGGAAAACGCAAAGGTGCCCCCCGAGAAATTCGCGGTACCGGCAGGATACGTGGTGAAGTAATCGAACAACGGGCCACTCGCCTTTCTTATCAATCATCTGCGCATGCTTTCGCCAATCAGCCGCCTATCTTACCCGCACGCACTTGTGGTGAAGGCAAAGCTCAGGCATGGCCCCTATTTCTGATATTGAATTTGGGGTCGTTTCATTTGTAGGTGTCTCAATGATGAAATTCTATGGAAGCTTGTATCGCATGTTCCCAGAACAAGAACCGCTTTTTCTGGAAATCGAAGGGCTGCTTTCGAATTACTATAGAAGACGCCTTGAGATGTTGGCTGCGCCAAGCGAAGATGAAGTCTTAGCTGAACTCAACCGTTTTATTGAGGCTATCCAATCGCTCACTGTGAACCTGCAATCCAGATCGGTGATCAATGTCAATGAATATGATTTCCCTTTGAACGCATTGTCGAAGCTTGTTAACCACTCTCTGAGTTTCCTCTTTAACTCGTACCTGGTCAAATCAGCCGCCTTGCTTGAAGGATTCATTTGGTCCATCAACCTAAGAAATGCATTTGTGGGTGCCATGTGCATTCGTCAAGAGATTGAAATTCTGGCAGCTTCACATTATGCTTGTTTTCTGTGTGCAGAGAAGAAGTTTCTTGATCCGAAGGATTATTTTGCCTTCATAAACGCTGTTCTTAGTATGGTGTTTGGACAGCGATCAAACTCAACGGAAGCACCGATCTCTTTGGGGTTTTTTGGGGAGCCTTACAAGGCAGTCTCGGTAGGAAAGATGATACAGGTTCTTGACAAAGATGAAATGCGGGAAAGCGTGCCATGGTTAGGAGAGTTGTATGGTTCGTTATCTGAGATCGTCCACCCCAACTGGAAATCGAATAGCATCCATATGAGAGAAGGGGAGCATTTCTGGCAGGTGGACTATGCAAATTCCTCTGGGTTGCTTTCCGAATTCCTTATTTATGCGCGACTGATTTTCGACAAGGCACTCGCGGAGATATCGAAGTTGCCATCAGGCCATATAGATTCAGGCTTCAAACTTACTCAGGAGACAACGTAACGACTTAGCAGACTTTCGAGAAGGTTACAGAAAAGGATTCTGGTTTGAGCAGACCTTAAACCCACCAGCCACCAAACACATGATGTGCTAATCAACGACATTTCCGTTGTTGAAAGAGAATGTGTTGGCACTCGTACTATCGTGGCTTTCATTTGGCAGCTGCTAGTTGACGGCGCTGCGAGGTGCGGCGAGTCATATGCCCTACAGAACGAGTCTTCCGACTTCCAGGGCATTCTGAACACACCCAACATCTATAAAGGGTTCGCCGCGTTGAGTATTAATGTTTGGCATCCGGCCTGAGAAAAAACAAACACCAGCATTATTTTGTCGACATCGTCACAAGATGGTTCAGAAGGTAAAGAGCATTCCACGGCGAGCTTTGATGTTCCCATGAGTGCCAACTCAAAAACTACAGCCAAACCCGGCTGATGTCGCATTCGTTTACTCCATAAGGGATGAATACTCTGCCTGAAGATAGAATGCCTGAGGCAGAAGTCAGTCTCCGACTCGCCTTTTTCCTGATCGAGAAAGGCTTTGCATCTGGTAATGTGCGAGTCTCAATTGACGGTGCGCAGGTCCAATCCGCCGATACGGTTCACTTTCCTCTTGTGGAGTTTCTTGGGAGTAATGGTTGGGCTAACGAAGGCCTACTACGTTCTTTCCAGGGTAAGTACAGGAACTCGCAATTCAGCCAAGAAATCGAAATTGACTCTATACCTGGTAATGGTGACGTGGTAAGCCAGTTACTAACTGGCGGTAAATTGCGGGTTGAGTGCAAGAAGGGACCGCTCGTGAGGAGTGTGAGTTCTCAAGAGTACTCATTACTTCGTGAGGCCTTGGGCCAACTTCTCACGATTAAAGAGGTGAACGAAACAGACATTCTCGCTGTCGCGGTTCCCAGTTCACCCAAATTTGAGGAGTTGGCAGCGCGGTGGCGATCTGCGCCACTCATCGAGCGGTTTCGTGTCAGAATACTCACAGTCAGCCGCAATAATGATGTTACCGGATTGCACCTCAATCCATCTACGTAAAACGGAAAACGATATCGTCAGGTAGGGGCAATAAACAACCTCCTCGTCGCAAGGAATCGTAGTTACCTGGGAATCGGTCTCGAGGCCCCAAGTCGGTATGTCCCGGCACGGCGTGGCCAGTATTCCGAACGCGCGAGCAACAAATCAAGGAGGCCAGCGCTTCTCATTTTTGCCACTCGCCAAAACAAATGCATCTACGACTTGTTCCCCTGAGATACCCAATTCGGAACAGAGATGACACAAACCACCAGTAAGAGTATTCCCATGTAGAGAAGCACTTTACCTTTATCAATATTTGATAGGGGTGCCAGTACTATTGAAACATCGTTTGCCCTGATTATTCTCTGTCCCTTTAGAAGAACCTCAACACTCTGCTTTGGTTGGATGCTTCCTAATGTTAGTCTAATGTTCGGTCCGTTCGAGTTCAACTCAGTGATACCTGATAGCGCCGTCCACCCGACTACAGAAAGATCTCCCGAGCTGATCACATCATTTATGAACAATTGAGCATGCTCAATCGGATAGTCTGTCCTATTAGCAACGCTAATGTAAGAATAAATAACAGTTGCTGGGATCACACGGACAATGAGGCTGCCAAATGTCTCACCGTCCATAGAGCCCCTTGCGCCATTGATTATAGTCAACGGATTCTTGTCAAGAGAGACGAGCTGTTGATTCAGTTTCAATCTGTTGTTGTGTTCAAGAAACAGAGAATCATGGAGGTAATCTAACATGTCCTTCGCAAGGAGAATACCTAAGCCTGCTCTCTTTTCTTCATCATTCCTATACGCAGAGGCGTTGAATGATATGTTGAAAACTGAAGTGTCTTCAAGACCAACGAAATATCCATATGTCTTGTCACTCCAGCTTGACCAACGATCCCATGATTTTGACTTCAACCTTTCATATGGAAGCTGAAATCGCCATCTACTTTTTGGCTCATCAAATGTGCAGAGTGAATTTTGTATCACTGAGTCAGAAGTCGAAACTGACATCCTGACCCCCGCCGATTCTGAGGCGCGAATTATCTGATTCATATTGAACAGATAGGTGGGCCGCAGAAGCTCGACTTTCGGTCTTATGTCGATTGACAGGAATCCAATAGTCGAGAGGAGACCGAGTATTGCGAGTAGGGCAACATAAAGATTAACAAAGTCAAGAATTCGTCGGGGAAAATCATGCAGATCCAAATTCTTCAACATGGTTCCTTTTCCGATTGTAGGTCCTCAATTTAAGTTAGGGTGGCCTAATGACTCATGGTTATTCACAGCGAACATGAAATTCTTTTCTTAGATTGGAAGTGGCCATATCCTGCAGCTCACTCCGGACCAGATCGGAATATGAATCGTATGACTTTGGAGCCGGGATATGACACTTCGATTGGGCCCGCTTCCCCAGCATTTGAGAAGTACACCTCCGTCGTATCTGGACTTCGGAGATTCCCCATTTCTATCTCACGGTGTTCAGGATGCGGGCCAATTCCCTATGGCGAAAAGCTACTGATATGCAATCTGAAGGGCAAGAAGAGAAGGTAAGAAAGAGGAGGACCCGTAACTGGGTTCCTCCCGACCTTTCTTATGAACAGCTATGTACGTAATAGGTCCTGTTCGTTCATTGATCCCAGTTAAGCCTACGGGGGATGCGTCTAGCCCAGTTTCGCCCTCTGAATAAACATGGTCAGCGCGATCGATCTGATATCCTCATTTTGCCAAGGAACAGTGTTGATATCCTTCACAATCTGCACAGCCTCAGAAACGCAACGATACATCAACTGCCGGAACCCATCATCAGGAGATTCGACTCGGACATCTTCCTTCTTCCCCGGTTGTTCCGGCTGAACTGAATCCGGCTTCTTCACCGCCTCGAATTCCAGCTTCGCCCCTACTTTCTTTCCATTCTGCACAGCCTTCTTTGAAAGCAGGAACGAATCGCCCGTCTTTAATCCGGCCTCGAGAATACTGGCATGAATATCAGCCGGCGCGAAAAAGGACAACTCAACGCCTGCTTCGTTCCTCACGTTGTAGAGGAAATACTGGCCGAAGGATGATTCTCCAGCATAGCATTTATCCTTCAGTAGCGTTAAGGTTGCGAACTCACCCATTTTGAGATCGACCTTAGGCCGCCCGTTCTGTTTCGTCTGTGTTTGCTCCATCTGATTTCTCCTCCAAGGTGGTGGTATACGAGAACCGGATGTCAGCGGGAATGAATTCGCATCCTTCCGGTACAGATCCGGTGCGTTTCAGATATGCCATGATCTTCTGTTGATCTGGCTCAAAAGATTCCGGTACCGATTTCAGAAATCCCAGGCGAGATGCGACCTTCAGAAACGTTTCCATCGCAACGATCACGATCTTGTCGCGGCCCTTACGAAGCTTGATCGTTCCGCTCGGAAGTCGGATAGTCTTTTCACCTGATTCACGGATATAGGCGTCCAGGTTGAACGTGATCCAGGATCTCTTCTTGTCCAGCCGAGAAAGTTCTGCCTGCCTGTAGGCCTCGATGCGCACAATCTTTGTATCACATAGGCTGTTCACATCGGACATCTGGCTGTCCAACACAGCAAGCGCCTTCAGCATATCATCGGCCCGGAGTTTTGACATCTCCACGCGTTCCGCGTCCTTGCGGTCTTCGGCTTCCCGGATGATCTGGTCTATGAAATCCAAGACCGGGTTCATCGGGGTCTGCCCCCAAAGATGAGTTTAAACAGTTCAGCCAGAATGGATTCAATAGGACATTTGCTCATGGGGTTTTTCCTATGATAGAAATGAAACAGCCGCCGGTAGGATTGTAGGGCGACGGCTATTGGTTAGTACGGAGAAGCTGCAATGCTTGCTGGAATGCTTTCTCTTTCAGATCTGCGCCCGAACCAAACCAGACAGACTTGAGGCGTTTCTCCGGGTTGCCGGTGTGCTGCACGTGATCAGTGAACTCTGAAACGGCATTCACCAACCCAAACGCAGTGCCTTTTGTCATTTCTGCACCAGCACCAGTTTCATACAGCTCCAGAATCTTGTCACGGATGTTCTCCGTTCGCGTTGTGAACTTCTGGGCATGGGGATTATCCGGTACGAGCTGCTTCACGTACGCTAGCAGCTCCTTGTTGGAGACCTTCCTGAGTTGCATGCGATTGAAGATCGTATCCAATTGTGCATACAGCTGGTTCGTCAATCCAAGAATCTTGTGTGCTTCCCTCAGCTTATCGACGGCACTGGGAGTATGTCGCACATGGACTTCCTGTTCTGATCCAGCCAACGCGACGGACAGGGTATTATTGCACACGATTCTAATTGCAGTTAATTTGCAGCGAATAACCGAACTACCGTCATGCGCATTCGTGAGCATGAGATATTTGTTTACGATATCATTCTTGCCCACGCGAATGTATGACGGAAGCTTTGCCAAAAGCCAAATGCGTTCGCCGCGCCCAAGCACGCCGGCCGTTTCATAAATCGCTTCCCGTTCGCCAACCAACGCGTCAAAGAAGCTGAAGGCATCGGTATTGTGGACGACGCTGTAGCGATCACCAACCACACCAAGCACGGCATGGGTATCGGTTCTGATCGTGCAGAAATGGTCAGGCACTTCCACCAACCTCTTCTTGTCTGCCAGTGTGTAAAGCGGCTGCTTTGTGACCGTGTAGTCGAGTCCTGCATGTTCCATTACTTCGGCTGATGTTGCGAGCTTGGGCAGTTTCACACCTTGGGCATGCCAGGGCGGCTGATTCACGTATATCATGCTTGCTCGGCCATCAGAACGGATGTTCAGATTGTGCGCCATAGATGAATTGCCTCCAGTTGTTGTTATCGGTTCATCCGAATCGGCATGATCAACCCTCGTGCGTCATTTCCCTTCGACATCGAACGTACCAGTACTGCTTCATCGGAAGACTTTCCGATTTCAAGAACGATTTCCTCTGTACCCAATGCATCGGAAAGATCTTTGAGCAGCCTTGCATTCAGTGCGACCTGTGACTTCCTGTGCCTGTAGGACCGCAACAAGATCGGTGCGACCCTGGGGAACTTGATCGAATCATCAGGCCTGAGCAGTGTCGTTCCAGCAGGCAGTTTCTGCACGCCGTTCAGTTCGATCCAGATATCGTCCGTTGATGATTGCTTCCGAGCGAGTTTGAGTGCATCACCGCTAAGCCAACCTGATGTATCGTCCTTGTCTGCAGTTATTGGGATGGCCGCGAGGATCATTCCATTCGTTGCGAATGCATGATGCTTAGTGATCCAGATGTTTTGAAGATGTTCTCTGGATGGATCTCTTGATACAATCTTTTCCAGTTTGTACTTCTTATCGATTGTCATGAATCCTCCATTCGATTGTTCTCCATAAGTGCTCCTTCTTGTCGAAGTAATCTTGGAACCACGTTCTTATGCCATATTTCAGGAGGCATATTGACTATACGACAAATATGTCGTATCTCGCTTGTGACGAAGGAGACTGATCCATGAGAACCAAAGAAGAAATTCAGCAGGATATGGAAAATGCACGGAGAGAATATCGGGGAGTGGCTAGCATTCTGGCGATGATGGAGAAAGGAACGAAAGGTGCCGAGTTGGCAAAGATGCAGAAGTAGCAGCTGGACCCGATTCGAGAGAAGATCAAGAATATGGAGGAGGAGATGGCGCGGCTAAAGTAGTGAGTCCAGGCCACGTTTGCGTTTGTCCCATGTAGGGCATAACTTCATTCGTATCCAGCTCTTCTCGAAACCCACTTCCCCGCCCTCGATTATGCAAGCCCCCGATGATGTAAAGCGTCTGGTCGACCGCTTTGATGCCAACCGTGCCCAATACAGATCGTCCGCCTACAATGAAGCCCAGCTACGCGTGGAGTTTCTAAATCCGCTCTTTGGGGCTTTGGGATGGGATGTAGAGAACAGGCAGGGGTTTGCAGAGCAGTACAAAGAAGTGATTTCCGAAGACTCAATTACGGTCGGCGGAGCAACGAAAGCCCCTGATTACTGCTTCCGGATTGGAGGCACCAGGAAGTTTTTCGTCGAGGCAAAAAAGCCTGCTGTTGATATCACCTCAGATCCCATTCCCGCTTTCCAACTTCGCCGCTATGCATGGTCGGCCAAACTGCCGCTGAGTATCCTATCGGATTTCGAGGAGCTATCGGTGTATGATTGCCGCATTAAACCCTCGAAACACGACAAGGCATCAACGGGTCGTGTTCAGCTGCTAACCTACCCCGATTACATAACAAAATGGGATGAAATAGCTTCTGTGTTTTCCCGCGAATCCATACTCCGTGGATCATTCGACAAATATGCAGAAACCGCAAAGGGCAAAAAGGGGACTGCAACTGTTGATGATGCATTCCTCGAAGAAATTGAGGCCTGGAGAGATGAGTTGGCGCGAATGATCGCACTCAGGAATCCGAAGCTTACCCAGCATGAACTGAATTTCGCTGTGCAATGCACGATCGATAGGATCATCTTCTTGAGGATCTGTGAAGATCGTGGGATTGAACCGTATGGACAACTGCAGGCACTAGTGAACGGTGAGCGGACATACAAGCGTCTGGTCGAGCATTTCTACAGGGCGGATGAAAAGTATAACTCAGGGCTATTTCACTTTGCGAAGGAAAAAGAACGGCCTGAACAGCCAGATGAGCTGACTCTCAAACTGCAAATTGATGATTCGGTCTTGCAGGATATCATTGGCAGACTGTACTATCCAGACTGTCCGTATGAGTTCTCAGTATTGCCGGCTGATATATTGGGCCAGGTGTACGAACAGTTCCTGGGGAAAGTTATCAGGCTAACGAAAGGCCATCAGGCGAAAGTTGAAGATAAACCGGAAGTCAAAAAGGCCGGTGGTGTTTATTACACTCCGACATACATTGTGGAGTATATCGTCAAGAACACGCTCGGGAAATTGCTGGCAGAAGAAGGAATGACGCCAAAGCAGGCAGCAAAGCTTCGGGTGTTGGATCCTGCTTGTGGTTCCGGATCATTCTTGATCGTTGCGTACCAGACGCTCCTGGATTGGCACCATGATTGGTATGTGAAAGACGGTGTAGAAAAGCACTCCACTGGAAAGAACACAGTAATCTTTCAGACTCAGGGCGGCGAATGGAGGCTAACAACTGCAGAGCGGAAGCGACTTTTGCTCAACAATATTTACGGCGTGGATATCGATTCGCAGGCTGTGGAGGTTACAAAGCTATCGCTGCTGCTGAAGGTGTTGGAAGGGGAGAGCGAGCAATCGATCAACCAACAGCTCAAAATGTTCCACGAGAGGGCACTGCCGGACTTGGGAGAGAATATCAAGTGTGGGAATTCGTTGATTGGGCCGGATTTCTACGGAGGGAAGCAGCTGAATTTCCTCGATGATGAAGAGAAACTTCGTATCAATGTATTCGATTGGAAGTCGGGTTTCAAGCAGGCAGCCGTTGAAGGTGGGTTCGATGTGGTTATTGGGAATCCTCCTTGGGGAAGCCTGATTTCCCAAGAGGAAAAGGAATATCTCGTAACAAGGTACGCCAACAAACGTGGAGAAGCAGAGTCACATCTGTTCTTTATGGAGCGGGGGCTCAGTCTACTCGGATCCACTGGATGCCTTGGTTACATCACCCCGAACACCTGGCTTGCAGTACAGAATTCCCAAGAAACAAGAGGGTATCTTCTTAGGGATGCAGCATTTGATGAAATATGTGAATTGTCAAAATACATTTTCAAAGATGCGCCTGACATAGTGCCGATTCTCCTTTTCCTCTCAAAGCGGACAAAAGCCAATTGTGTTGTGAAAAGATCACCTCTCACACGAATAGATCAACTTAACTTCTACAATGCATTCAACGATTCAGAGATCCCTCAGCGGGTATGGGAAGACTCAGCAGGAAGCGTAATCAATCTGCGTAGTAGTGATAGGGTGCTTAGTATTCTCTCCAAATGTCGAGAAGGATCAGTGGCTTTGTCAGAAATTGGCAAAGTTCTCTACGGTATCAAAACCGGCGATAACAATAAGTTTGTGTCAAAGAGGAAGACGGAACGACACAATTGCAAAGCACTGAAGACTGGCGAGCTCCACAGATATCACATTTCATGGAAAGGTTACTACCTTTGGTGGTCGAAGCTTCTTGCAGGCTACAGGACAAGCGAAGTTCAAGTTCCCAAGATTGTTATTCAGTATATCCGAAAACTGAGCTTACCACGTCGGATCGTGGGAGCCTTAGACGTTGACGGTGAATACTACCCGCTCAACAACTATTCCTATATTGTTGGCTTGAGAGGTGGACACCCCTTACACTATGTCTTGGGGATTGTCAATTCCACATTGCTGAACTTCTATTTCGCCAATTCGTTTATCGACTACAATATCAAACCGTTCTATTTGGAGCGTCTGCCAATTCGTGCCGTAGACATTTCCAATCGCGCTGAAATGGGCGTTCGGGATCTCTTGATTGAACTGGTCGATTCAATGCTGAAATCTCAAGAGGGGCTAGCTAAATCTAGAACGGACCGGGAGAAAACAGTTATCCAACGACAAATCGACGCCACCGACAAACAGATTGATCAACTGGTGTATGAGTTGTACGGGTTGACGGAGGAGGAGATCAAGATTGTGGAAGGAACCGCTTGAGAGTATCTGACCAGGAAGAAGAGAAGGAACGGCTAAACAACATGCAGCGTGCTGAACCTGCTCACAGAATCTTTGAGGTATCGTTATGGCTGACAATGAAGATTTCTTCGAGGAGCCCAAATCCTGGTCTCATCTGAAACACAGTATCCTGAAGTACTATTTGCGAGAGTACTTCCACAAAGTGAATCGCCACTATCGAAAAGGGGCAGTAGCCGCAGATCTATTTGCAGGGGCGGGACTATTCGACAACGGTGAGGAGGGATCGCCGCTCATCATCGCCCGCTATGCACATGAGGCGAATCTCCAGAATGGTGTTACTAATCGTGTCATCTTGGCCGAGGTTAGGCCGGATATTTATGCACAGCTTTCTAGGAATATGGAGCAGTATACAAAAAGTGGATTGGTCACCTTATTTGAGGGAGAAGCTAAGGATGTTGGTTGTAGGCTCCTTGATGCTATTCCTGCGGGTACACCCCTATTCTTGNNGTTCTTGGATCCATTTGGAAATAAGGGGCTATCTATGGAGCTAATTCAGCAAATCCTTTCTCGAGCAGAGAAAGAAAGCACTGAGATCTTGGTCAATTTCAGCGAGAAATCCCTCAGAAGGCGCATAGGCGTTGCAAGAAACGTTAATTCTCAGGATGACAGGTCAAGAGCCTATGCACTTGATGCAGTAGAGTTGCTCAATGACGCGTTAGGGGGTGAGTGGTGGAAGGAAATCCTACAAGCAAACGAAATGGACGAGGATCAGAAGCTCGATCTGATCACCAGTGAATACATCACCAAATTCACAAGGGCGTTTAGGTTTGTTGGTATTGCTCCAGTTACGAAGGGATATCCGGATGAAGAGGTTAAATACCATCTTATCTTTGGTTCTCGAAGTTGGACAGCTTTTGAGTTGATGAACAATTCTGTGAATAGGAGTGCTGCTGAGTTCCTTCTAAGTGTGACAAAGGCTGCCGCAATTGGGACATTGTTTGAGGAAGTGGGAGAAGAGTATGTGCCACCAAAGTTCCGAATCAAGCCCGTTGTTTTAAGAAATGAAGTTTACGGGAAGTGCATCAGTTACGTCCAGAACATAGCGGCATCACGTTCGAGTCCGGAAGCTGTGACGATGAATCGTGCGACGGCGAGGAGGCTGGTAATTGAGAAGAACTTCGCTAAGTATAGTTCGAGCGACATAAATAAGGCAATTCGGCACCTTGTCAAGAATCGAGACCTTGTGACAGCAAATGAGAAAAAGGCGATTAATGACAAAGACGAATTCACCGTTGTATTTCCACCTACCAAACTCTGAGGATTCATGGCACAACTGTCATCAATTGAATGGACTCAGGCCACTTGGAATCCCGTTACGGGCTGTACAAAAGTTAGTCCTGGCTGCAAGTTTTGTTACGCAGAAAGATTTGCGAAGAGACTAAAGGCCATGGGTTCACAACGATACAATAATGGCTTTCGGCTCACCCTTCATCATGATTTAATCGAGTTGCCGCTTTCCTGGAAAAAGCCCAGGATTATCTTCGTCAACTCGATGAGCGATCTGTTTCACGAGAATATCCCTACTGATCTTATCAGGTCAGTGTTCTCCACTATGCTGAAAGCTCATTGGCATACATTCCAGATTCTCACCAAGCGTGCAGATAGGTTGCTTGAGTTGTCATCACAGCTCCCATGGCCAAAGAATGTCTGGATGGGTGTAAGTGTCGAAACTCCGGTCTATTTCTCTCGGATACGAGCACTTCGGCGGGTTCCTGCGGCCGTAAGGTTCCTTTCTCTCGAGCCGCTCCTAGATGGCCTTCCTCGCCTGCCACTTGCTGGAATTGATTGGGTAATCGTTGGTGGTGAATCCGGTCCAAAATCTAGGCCGATGAGCGAAGGATGGGTGAAGGCAATCCGAACGCAGTGTACGAAAAGGGAGGTGCCGTTCTTCTTTAAGCAATGGGGAGGTACAAACAAGAAAACATCCGGCAGATCTCTCGAGGGGCGAACTTATGATGAGATGCCAATTCCCGTATTGCGTCAGAAGAAGAAACCTGACGGGACTCCGGCTATTTCAAAAGAGCCTCGTCGAGTGACTCTGGTACAGGAGATCCTCCCCCCATAGATTCGTCGATCTAAAGGCCGGGGGCCATCGGGATTGCCAGGTGGAGAGCGAGTTTCTGGTTTTTTTATTTGGAATTGTTTTGCTGGCTATATGGAGGACCTGGTCGAAGAAGGGAGGCGAAAACCTTTTGGTGTGAGCGATCGAACATGTTGATGGCCTGGAAAAACAGAAATTGCATCTTCATTGGATGAACAGGGTGAGGATGAATTGACCAGAGAACTGGCGAAGTGATCCCGGCGAAAGGGTCGGCCGCGGCAACCTGATTGCCGGTTTGACCAGGTGATGCCCTAACTGCCGGCCAAGCGGGAAGTGGATCAAGAGAATCTATGAGGAGATGATGAAAGACTCCAGAGATATGGTAAACAGGTCAGGGTGTCTTCGCACCTCCCAACGAATAGAAGACTTTGTGAAGCAACTTCTGGATGCAAGATGAAACTCATCTTCACCACTAACGAAAGGCTGGTCAGCGGCCAAGGCAAGTGGCCAGATCCAATGGCCTTTGGAGCGACCCCTGCGATCGCTGGATTTGTAGAAGAATTATACCATAAACTGTGGAAGAGACTTCAGAAGCATCAAAGATTGGTGGAAGTCGAGGTCGACCATAGACCAGAACTCTCGGACAAAGAGGTGCGACGGAAGAATGACGAGGTTTGCCAAGCACTTGAAATCCGACTCGACCACTTTGAGGAAATCGAGAAGCAACTCGAGTCTAAGGGATCAGTTGCAAAGGCACTGGGGCGACGAAAGGAGCTACTTCAAGAAGCTGGTGCGGCATTTGTTGATCTCTATCGGAAAGAGCATGGTCACGACCCTCGGGAATCCCTTGTAAAGAAGGTCTCGAAATATGATCCGGAAATACTGGCTCAAATATATGTTGCCTATGTGGTCAAGACAGGAAGCCCGGAACCGTCACAGGATGAGCTCTCGAGATTTTCTCAGCCGTCTCAACCGACATGGGCTAGGTATTTCGCAGACCCTGAATTCTGGGATAATGTGGTGAACCGATTCGATGCACTTTGGCAGGCTGATTCTATTGCCAAACAGAAGCATGAGAAGGCAAAATTGAATAAGGGGAAAGCCCGACGCTCAGATGTTGATCTCGATACTATTTCGAGCAGAGCTGGAAGGGCAAGCAAGAAAACCCCAGTGGGAAATGCTGAAGAGGAAGACATTGATGCTATGTTGGATCTCCGGATGAGGTATGAGAAAATGAAGAAAGCAGATTTGATCAGGAAACTGTTGAAATGTGACCCCGAGCTGACGAAATCGGAACTTGAGGAAATGGATCAAGAATCCCTCGTGGATCTTGCTATCGAATTAGAATTCTGATTCGCCATTCCCTCCCCTCCTGAATTGCTCTTGAATCATGGGCCGACTTAGAAGTTGGCCCTTTTTTGTGCCGTTTCCGCGTATTGCCCTCCTCTAGTCCCTCCCGTTGAATAACCCTTCTATGAGTATAGGGGTCATCAACCCTTGCAGAATCATGGTTGATGCTCCCGGGAAGTAATCAAGATCGGATCGAAAGACAGGGGGGGATTCACTGTGGTTCAGCCTCGAGACCCAGGAGACATCACTAGATGATGCTCGCGAGATGAAAACATCGTGCGACGAAATCCCCCTGGTACTTCCCCGCGGGGTGATCCTCCCGATGATGAATCCAGCACGAAGAGCGCCCCCCTCCCAAAACAAAGAATGTCCATCGTCAATGTTCCATGGCCAAACCGGCGCGGCCATCACAATTGCGCCGGATCATGTGAGGGGGATGGATGGTGGTTCTTCGTGAAGAGCCGGATGGTCGAATGGCAATACCCTTATGTCTGTGAATGGTCTATGAATAATCAGATTGACCAGGAAGCAGGCAAGGTAATCAGCAATAGGCGATTCCTGCAGGATCGATGCTGCAGGATGAATATCTAATCATAAGTGTGGGGCCGTGAGCCCCTGGGGCGAGGATGACAGCAAGTTTGCCTGAATCTATTCCCCGGTACACCGACTAACGGTGGCCAACCCGAGGTACCGGCTTCACCGCCGCCGATAGGTAGCGGCTGGAGCAGAAAGGAAAATAGTTATGGTTTACTCATTTTTGACACACGCTCGGTCGAAACACCACTCGCTCGACAGCTTCCTGGAGTCTGAAATCCAGAGGCATTTTGAGTCCTGGCGCTGTGAACTGTCTGAGGCCAAGTTCGACCTAAGCTGGGTGGGTGAGCATCTGGTGTTGAGCACTGAGAACCCCGGCTTGGTCCACAAATGATATTACCAAAAAGGAACCTCCCACTTTCGTATGTTACCGACAGTCACCAACCGTCAGTAACACAACTCCAGAGGAGGTTCCTATGCTGCATTCGGGG
>PMBQ01000090.1 GCA_003152955.1 Candidatus Bathyarchaeota archaeon | reverse complement strand
AGCTTTATCCAGTTTGCGTATTTGGCTCTCAGCGTTTTCGAATAAGTTGTCTCAGATTCAAGATAGTCGAAAAACTGTTTCGCCATGCCCCCTTTCTTCTCGGCGTAGTACAAATCAATGATGGTATCAGAAAGGCGCGTCCATTGTCCAATCCAATTCTTTGTAAGCTCCCGCTTAAATAGCCACTTGTGAGTGAGATTTCCTTTGGGGATCGGCAAATCCAACTCATTGCCTTCTGTGAAACGCCTATGCCACTCTTCCCAGAATCCTTCATACAGGAGCAGGTCATCATCGCGGTATTCTCGCGACCTTTTATCGGGATCTACTTGTTGTGAGGCATCGTTGTAGAGTTGTCGGAAGAACTCCCCCCAAAACTCCACGCCAGTTGCATCCATGTCAAGACATTCAGGGTAGCGGCTCAAGAGATGAACCAGCAGGTACTTCTGCCTTTCTGTCCTAAGAATCCCCTTTTTCTGCTGTCTGGCAAATCGAATTGATTCGCGCCATAATTGTTCAGGTATTTTCCTTGTAAGCTCCTCTAGTGAGAATCCGTACATCTCAGCAAGATTTCTGAACCAATTCTCTTGGAAGAACATTGCGTGTTTTCTCTGACCACGGAAGGAAGCGCGAAAACGAGCCAGCCATCCTCCTTCGCTCATCGCTTGACGAAACGGTGACGAAAACACGGTTTGGGCAAATGTATCGTTTCGTTCAACTGCGCCTTCCTCGAGCTCATCTTCTGCCAGAGTAGACACAAGCTCCTCGGACTTCGACCACACCATGTCGTTTGCCCAGATGTCACGAACGCGCTGCTCTACAAGTGCCGTAAACTTGCGATCGAACAACTCCTCCAATTCGTGTACTGTGGAGATTCGACGCACGAAAAGCAGTATCTTCTGATTCCCCACAAAAGCGTCATACCAAAGAGAGTTCACCACATGCTCCAACTTAGGGTGCGGAAGTGGCCGCCCAAATGCCGATTCGAATTCCTTCGACAATGCTGACACAAAACGCTCATCGGGCGCCTTCGTCCCATCTTTTGACTCATCATCGTTTGTGTCGGCCTCCAACTCGATATCCTGGCTTACATCATACTGCTCAAAATCCATTTTCCTCCCGTGTCGCTGTTCTTGACTCGTTTTGGAAATGGAGTCCTGAAGGCTCTCAAAAGATGACAAGAGCCCTATCTTATAGCGGTTGTTGTGGCCATCAAGCACTCGCACCAGTTCTTTCTGCACCAACGCCATCGATAACGATGTGATTACGTGCTTCGATTCGATACCATCCCGTGCGGCATTGTGTCGACGGTACATCGACTTTGTCACTTCAGCTCCTGATTGAGACACGACGTACGTTCTTGGGCGTCTGATCAGGAATTGGCGAAGTTTCGACTGAAGCGTCGAACTATTCTCACGGTCGTTTTCGTTAAACAAGTGCTCGTTTGCACAAGGGTAGCTTCAATTTGATTGATTATTGAGTCCACTCCAGAGTGCAATGGCGTGGCACTGAGCATCAGCCATTTTTTTACGCGATCATTGAATATGGCCCTAAACAACGTGTTCGAGTTGTTTTCGGGGTTCCTGAGGTATTGTGCCTCATCAAATATCAACAAATCTATCGGTTTGTCATCACCCCAGACAGTTTTCAAGACATTGTTGAGCGTCAGACCGAACCGCTCTGTGAATTCGGTCGGAGCATTGTCTTCAGAGGGAAGATGTCCTGGGAAGTCCTTGAAGTGCAACCCGTAATGCATCATCCTCTCATAGAACCGGTCCCAATTCTCTCGGACTGTCCGCTGTTTGCTCAAGAATGCAACGCGCCTAAATGAAGTATGGCGGAGGATGGGAAGCGTGCGACCCGGGGTGAAAAGGGTATCTGCAAACTCCCACAGATTATCGCACTCGATGGGTGTAATGACGCGGGTGCCAAAAAGCGAGGATTTGACTATGTCATCGCCTTCTGGCCAATGCTTTCCGTAGTTGTTCGTGATAAAATTATCTGTGTCGCGTTTCCACTTTGCTTGCAGATTTTTCCTAGGACAAATGATTACGATGCGCGCCTCTGGCTTGAGCAGCCACACAATGGAAGCCAACCCGAGCGCCTGAAATGTCTTTCCCATTCCCACTTCATCAGCTAAATACGCATAGTCGCGCTTACAGAGGATATTGTGCAGGGCGGCTACGCCCGCCGTCTGAATCCGTCTCAGTGACCGATATCGGTCCGCAATCGCCTCGTCGGCAGCATTGAAATCAATTATCGATGCAACATCATCAGGATGAAGAGGATCACAGAACAACTTCGCCATTGTTCATTCCCCCATCAATTCTTGAGCTTCGAATCAAACCACCCCAGAAGTTGTTGAGCATCGACTTTTCTGGGGTATTCATTTCCCTGCAGCTCTCTGGCGACCAGATCGTTCAATTGAGCTCGTGCCGCCACCTCCATCTCTTTTGCCTTCCCTGACCACGCCGTATCAACCAGGAATCGCGCGTACTCTTTAGTTATTTGGTTGATTTCAACCAGCAGCAAATACCTTCGAAGCAAATCCTGGATATTCTCAATAGAGGAAAACAGACGTCTAAGGCTATCCGAGCGACGCTCGATGTACAGGTTGACTTTCTGTGAGTTCTTCTCTTCCCGTGCTTTCTTAAGCTTAGCTCGGAGGTCATAGAAAGCCCGATAAATATCATAGTAGCCCAATATGTCATTCGCAGGTTGGTCTGGCGTGCGAACATCTCCGTTCACTCCAGCGCTAGAAGGATCATCTTCACCATCATCACCGTTCGCAAATTTTGAGAGTCTTTCCCAAGACTCATCGGAAGAGCTCCAACTCCGCAAGATATCCTCCACACTGGGAGTCCGTGTATATTCCTTTTCGGAGTAGTCGAAATTGATTTCGATAATCGGTCCAACGTGGTCAAGGTGCTTCGCTCCAATCGTGTAGCAGACGCGGTAATTGTCGATTCTCTTGAATTTACGTTCTATCGATAACTCCCCGGAGTTCTTGCGCTCGCGGAGAGGAATCGCCGTTTCAATACCTGGCAGATGAAGCAACATTTCTCCTAGGACATCTCCATCGACCATGTCGACAGTGTACGAGTAAGCATGCTTCTGCCAATCGAAAAGCACGGTGATTATGAATGGCAAGTGCTGAGGGGCATCATCGACAGGGTTTGTTTCGAAATCATCCTCGATCAGACGCACCTGCTTAAGAGCATCTCGGATGTCGCTAATGTATGTTGCTTCGAGGTCGCTGACAATCATCGACTCAACATTGCCTTCTTCACCCGAGAGACCGGCCTCGGTAAAGTTGCAGGATCCGATTCCAGCTCGAACCCTTTCTCCCTTGACTGCAAAATACGCCTTTGCGTGGCGGAACCGCC
>PMBQ01000018.1 GCA_003152955.1 Candidatus Bathyarchaeota archaeon | reverse complement strand
GATCCACGAACTGCTGCAACGCATTCACAACACTAGATAAATCGTTGGCGCTTGCGTAGCAATGTGCCATCAGTAGGTGAACCCTAAACGCACCCGGATTGAAATGAATCGACTTTTGTGCACAAGCAATGGCCTCTGCCAAATGCCCAAGACTGAAATGCGCCTCGGCAAGACCCGACCAAAGTACATCACTGTCTGGCTGGGTCCTTAGACAACATTCAAGTGGCTCCACAGCTTCCGGAAGACGATCTAATTCCCAAAGTAGCAACGCCTTGGCCAGTTGCGCGTCGGTATGCAGCGGATCAAGGGCGGTTGCCTTCTCATAGCAGTCTATGGCTTGGTCCAGCTGTCCCAGGGCCCTATGACTGTTCCCTTTGTTGAACCATGCGTTGCTATAGTATGAATCGAGTGCCAGAGCCTGATCAAAACAGACAATTGCTTCATAGTGTCTGCTTTATTGTTGTCGGATTGTGCCCCTGTTGTTCCATGCTAGGGGAGAAAAACTCCCTCCGACTAGAATGGCATCGGCGTATGATCTGAGGGCCTTTTCCGTTTCTCCCATCTCCCTCAACGTGACCCCCCTGTTGACCAACGCCCCGTCGCAGGTGGGATCGATGTCCAGCGCACGAGTGCAAAACGCTAGAGCGCTCTCTTTGTCATCAACTGTGTAATAGGATACCGACAGATGGTAGAGCTGCCAAGCTGATTCTACCGATTGCGTTGCTGAGAGCCAGGCACTGCCTGCCTGTCTTTCAAACTCATCTATGAGTTCCTGTCGGAGAATGGCAAAAGTTGAGTAGCGATCGTCGACGCGCTTGGCGAGACAACGCTCGATGATTCCATCGAGCGGACCATCGATTGGCACGACTGACGCTGTCGCATGCAGCTGTTCCCATGAATCGCCCTCAACTGATGGTGCTGCTTGAGACCAAGGCGAGCAAATAACGAAAGGATGGCGACCTGTTATCATGAGGTAGAATAGCACTCCAAAAGAATAGATGTCGTTCCGTACATCAACCGGACTGAAATGGAAGCGTTCACACGGAGAATATGGGGCAAACTCAGGTGGTGCAGGTGCGGCAAGGAATCGCATTGGTGCACAATCGTCTGTCGATCCATCCGGGGCATTCACCATGTCGAAATCCGTGAGACGAAGCCTCAGCTTGTCGTCGATCAGCACGTTTTCAGGTTTCACCGCATAATGCCACCTTACGCCAATTCCCTTGGCTTGCTCCATTCCATCGCAGAATTGAATTCCCCACCGTAGCGCCTGAAGAGTTGTAATAGCCCCTTGTTCGAGCCATTCCCTAAGCGACCGCTTCTTGCCTTCGAGTGGGCCATCAAGGTACTCCGAAAATTCAAAAAGCCAGCCAAGCCGTTCCTCAATTCTGTACGGAACGAGCAGATTGGGACATTGGCTCATCCTGATCATGTTCTTCACTTCGCGATGCCATTCGTCTTTGGTTCGCGTTCGCATGATTGAACTCTTGGAGATTTGTTTCATTGCTGCGTGTTCTCCCGTCCGTTTGTTAAAGACGCGCAAAACACTCCCCTCATTGAGATTGTTTACTGGTCCGACCACGATCCAATTCGGACCTACGGGGTCACCAACCCTGAACATTGATCCAGGAATTGAAGTGCCGGGGGAAGATTGAAATGTGGGGACCGGAGCACGGCTTGCCGCGATCCGATCTCTTCGTGAGCGCATAATCAACGAAAGCGTGTCCACGAATGTATGTGCCGAAGCCGTCCAATCATCGTTTCTTTGAGTCGAGCAATCCAGAAACCGGCGGAAGCTCTGCTGCGCGTCAGTAAATAGTCCAATCAACGCTTCCGCCACGGCTTTATTATACCAAGCCTCTCTACACGAGTTATCGATTGCCACGGCTTTTGAGCAATATTCGATTGCTTCCTCATGCATTCCTTGCTCATCAAGGCAATGAGCGATATTGGAGTAGTCTAGTGCGCGCTCTGGATGCTGCGCGAGATCTTTCTCGAAACACATGATAGCTTCAGGAAAACGACGGAGGTGAACGTAGCTCAGACCCATTGGTTCGTAGAAATCNNGCCTGATCATGGGCATTTGCGAGATGAAGAATCATTGCTTTTGTTGCGTGGGCGGGACCAAAATCCGGGTCGAGCCGCAAACTGACTTCGAGATCTTTCATCCCTTCTTCTGGTTGACCCATTCTGTATCGGGTATAGCCCCGGAAATAGTAAAGCTCCTCGTCGTTTGGGGTGATCGCTATGGCTGCAGAGAGTTCGCGTTCTGCTTCCACATACTCTCCTCTGTGAAGAAGAACTAATCCGCGGTTGTCGTGTTCTGTCTTTTCCATGGTGTGTATCCTATCTGCTTGGACATTCAACAAGATTGTGGTGTGTGGCAACCAGCGCAAGTCCGCAACTCCTGTTCGCTGTGCATTGAGATACGATCAATCCGATGGTAGTCTTTCCATTCCTATGTCCGCTCACCTTGTCAAGGGCCCCGTCCGCCCAGATGCGTGTCGATGGACCTTTGTGGTTGCTAAAGCCACAGAATCGAGCCATTCAGGAAGATCTGACATTCCCCCAACAAGTGGAGGTTCTACATTACCTGGCAGCAGATACGCTTTCAGAATAGTTGCATGAATGTCATCGCCGCCGGTAACGATGGGGCATACCCACGAACCATCGGGTCCAATCGTCGTCCGGGGTTGGTCGAAATAGGGTTTGATCCACCAACCTGCGTGTGGCACGTAGATATATACTGTTACATAGGAAGAACGCACCGGAGTTTCCAATGCACGACCTCTGAGCATATTAGTGCTTCCATAAGGAGGAACATTCTCAAACACGATGGCCGGTTTGCCAGAGCTAGGAGTGGCCTGGCCCGGCCGATGAGAGGGAACTTCAAGTATAGGGGCGGCGGCATCTCCTGGCGATTGAAATATCTCGAAAGACATGAGGATATAGAGAAGACAAACAGTCGAGGTACATACTCCGTTGGTCCACATGGTGAGGTCCTCCTCTTGTTTAGCGCAATGTTATCTCTGAAGAATCTGTTCCTATGAGCGACGCGTGTGATTCAGTCGTGAACAGCTTCTCAGTCAAAGATACCCCCTCCAGCAGCAAATCTCGCGGGCTGGAACGTCTGGTAGTGTTTCCGGATCGCATCGCCAGGTAGGGTGCAATCAGGGCCAATTCACAATTGAATTCGAAGGAATCTGGTGTTGCTGCAAGAATTGTCACATGCAGGTGCGAGATTGTGACTGCTGATAGGTAGTTAAAGGTGACATGTAGAGTGCTCTCATACTATCAAAGGAGGTCCTCATGTTACTTGCAGCGTCTCGACAACCCGATCAATCGACGAACCAATCGTCGAAGGCAGACATGTACGTACAGTTCCTCACCGACGAGGGCTACGCACCGAAGATCGAACAGGGTGGGTTGGTGGCTTTCAAAAAGGAGGGAAGGCTATACCTGATCATCGTTGATGAGAAGGATGAACAATATTTCCGGATCATGTTTCCGAACTTCTGGCATCTCGAGAGTGACGATGAACGGAAACGTGCGTTGATTGCCTGCGACCACGCTAATACGATCTCCAAGGTGACGAAGCTCACCCTTGCAGAGGACAATGTTTGCGGGAACATCGAACTCTTTTTGGGGGGAATCGCTGAATTTAAAGCGGTCTTCGCGAGGTCGATGAANNCGCCTACATCCAATCAATGAAGGCGGGAAACAGCTAGTGCTTCATTTGAGAGACCTGAAAGAACCCGGGAACGCTCAGCTTGTTCGAGAGCGGAACCGGCCGGGCCAAGAAAAGTCAGTTGCACCTTAAGCACCTTGCGTTTATTCACGTTTTCGCTATCTTGCCCTTTGTGTCAAAGCAGAGGCGAGGAGTGAGAGAGAGAGGAAAAGTCACGACTGGATGGTTACTGGTTCCTTCAATTTGGCTGTCCCACCTCTTGATCATGCCGATGTAAATAGGATTATTGGAGGATCCCCAAAATGAACCCCTTCAAGCAGATCCTGCGTTGGATTGACGGAGAAATTCAGGAAGGGCAGCAGTCGTGCCTGTTGCAGGCCCTCGGGTCGGGAAGGTCAGATGCCAGCGATGCTTAAGGGGGTGACCTTGCACATGTGATCTTCCCGAGTTGATCCCTTTTAGAGCATCAAATCCTGGAGACGATTAGCACTCCGGAGAAGGCGGATCCACTAGTTCGTTCAAGGGATTCAGCGCTGAACGATGGTGCGCGTGAATAGGCCCACCGTTCGAACAGTACCGCGCCATTGGGTATATCGCAGCGTGTGCGGTTGGAGGTCAAGACTCTCTACAGACGACTCCAACGAGGGAGGCCTCTACATCTGGGCCCTCAGAGTGGTGGTAAAGCCAGCCTGCAAAACAGGAGGGAGAAGGCGCGTCCGTATACTCGGTGTGGGATTCCTGCTCAACCCACTCCTTCCCCATCCCGTTCCTAGACAGGGCGAGGGGAGGGAGGGTTGGTCGCACCCCGCGTGGCATCGGCCCGTGTATGCTCATCGCGATTGTGCGGTCCAACGGATCCCCATCGACCAGATAAATGGACTGATCAATGACCTCTGGCCCGCGAGAAATCCCCAATTGAAGTCTATCTTCTTATGAATTCACTTCAAGAATGGAGATTCGCGATCTGGCGAATGACGAACAGCAAGAAGGGGGCCTGATGACCCGCAAACAGCCCGACAAAACCGATGGGAACCTCCAGCAATCTCTGAAAGAAAGGAGTCAAAGTGCCCGAGGATCCTGAACAGCAAGAACCTGCGCCTCATCAGCCTCCCAATCCTTTCCGCCAGCCGTACACGCTTAACGACCGGATAGAAAACCGCTACGAGATCCACCGCATCCTTGGCGGCCCAGGACAATC
>PMBQ01000094.1 GCA_003152955.1 Candidatus Bathyarchaeota archaeon | reverse complement strand
GGTATTGAGCTACTGCCTTACTCAGTTCACTTATTGAACACGGGAGAGGTTGTCTCCATGGTTTGCTTGAATCCTGCTGTAGTCCGAATGTACAGAACCTCTCGATCCTCTTGGGGAACTCACAAAGTCGAACAGAGAGGAGACCCGCTAGAATCGGGTCTGCGGGCCATCGGTATGTCCTCCAAATATCCCCAATCGGCGGCAAGAGACTCTCATTGGCGCGAGGCGGTGGACAGAGATACTCCCATGGGATTTCAGGATC
Source organism: Candidatus Bathyarchaeota archaeon (assembly GCA_003152955.1). The sequence goes on along the minus strand of PMBQ01000094.1, from coordinate 4,015 downwards.
CTTGCAGCATATAACGATCGTGTCCAACAAATTGTAATGCGCGGCAAGAGTGTCTTGCCCCTCCTCACTCAATGTCTCGCTGCAGAGTTCAACCCCCAAAATCCTTAGTTCGTCGCCATAGGAAAGGTCCTTGACCAGGCGTCCCGACACCTCAGCCAATCGTTTTCGTGACCATTCCTGCAACCTTTTGAGGTCCTTTATCCTGCCGATCTCATGCCCTTGGCTATGGTGGGGAACATATAGCCGGATCTTCGCAGGTTCGTCAACATCGTCAACCGTGAGTAGCCCTATCCTCCCGAGTGACTGCGGCGCTGATGCCAGCTGAACAGAGAGTTGAGCACTTGCGGATGGGAGAGAACTCGCATCCATAGCATCAGGCAACGAACAACTGTAACTCGTGGTGACCACGTCTCGACGGTCAGTTCGTGGAGTTTCCGAGAGAAGAGAACTAGTCTGCAGGAGTCGCTTCTCGGTCTCATCAACAAGACTGAGCCTAATAAAAGTAGATTCACCTCCTGCCGGTCCAACAACAGTGACCGTTGTTTGAAGATCATCGCCAACAGTGCTCTGGCTAATTCGAACTTCTACGCCCTCTGATTGTATTATCCTTTGGGTCGTTGTAGTAAGCCCAGCCTTCCTCCCCCGGTTCACCGCGTCTCGCAATCTCTGGTCAGCTGAGACTATCCAAGCACGTAAATCTGTGAGAGAATTTTCAGCATCCACTAGAGCGTTTTTCACCGCGGTGCTTTTTGACTTCCGCCCGCGTTCCGTTGCATCCGTCAATGCGTCCGCAATAGCAACCGACAGAAGACTTCCTCTAGATATTGCTTCGGCAACGCGTCGCATCTCTGGTGTAGGAGGTCTCTTCACCAAATCTGCAATCTGGCGCTCTTCACGGTATCGTACCTCTTCCCCATATTCGAGCAATGAAGAGAGCTTGGCGACAAATGAATCGCTGTGCGTTTGCCGAATTGCCTTATGTTCTAAAGGAACATCAGGAACGACCTCCAATGCATAGTCGGTGAGACGCAACAAATGGTTAAGATAATAGTGGCCGGCGCTTGTCAGAAAGAAATAAGAAGGTAAGGGATCCTCGATGTTTATGACCTCACCATCAGAACAACCAATTATGTGTGATTCAAGGAGGTAGCTTAGGCAATCCCAAGTCGTGCGGGAGTTGTATACATTGAACAGTTCCAGCCATTTCACGAGTCGTTCGGTTTGAATTGGGTTGGTGCTACTGTCTAACAACGTAAGGATCCGATGACGCAGCAGAAGATCAGAGTTTCCAGGGCCGTCTCCGTGATACAACAAATTCGGTATATCAGTGTTGTTTTCGTAGAACGTTAACGGTCCCTGGACAAGGCTCGAAAGAGGGTGATAGTCTGGACATGATTCGTCAATACCGAGAAGCCATTTGTCGGGAAGATTTCTATTTGACAAGAGCCTGCGGATCAATCTGATGAAGTGTCTAGTGTCATCTGCCGAGACCTCCTCAAGAACTTGGACCACACTATCCTCTAATCTTCTCTGTAACAACAATTCCTTGAACCTGAGCATTGTCTCCGCTAAGTTGGTAGGCTCGAGTTCCCTATCATACACGACGATCTTGCGCTTCAAACACTCATACCGGCGCTTGAGTATCTTGCCCATACTGCGACTCAATCCCTCTAGCCAAGCATCAGCAGCGGGGGTTTGAATTCTGATCGAGTCAAAAAAGAAAGCTCTAGCGGCACCCAGTCTGGTAATCAAGCCTTCTGTCCCTGGCCGGAGACAGACAATTGAACCGAGTTCTGAAGACGTATGGATCAATCTGGCAAGTTCGAGGGCAGTCTCAATTACATTAGCTTTATGGTGGTCCAGGTTGTCTAACACGAAAGTCACCAGACGTAAATCGGAATTCGGAAGTGCACGAGCAAGCTTCTTTGCGAAGTTGATGATTCCGAATCGGTTTGTGGACCTCTCCAACTCCTCCGCGGCGGCGATGAATCCGGTTCGAAGCGGTTCAGATGTGTTGCCGGCTCTCCGCTTCAGTTTGTCAAGCAGTAGTTTCGCGAAATCGTCGGCGGTGGCATCCGTCGGCAGGAGCAAACCATCAACAATGACAATTACAGGACGCGGATCTAGATCAGATTCATTAATTGCCTGTTCGACGAAATGAAGGAGAGTTGATTTGCCCGCACCTCTTGGCCCAACCAACTGGAGAATCCTGCCATGCTTGCGGTTAAGCAGAAAATCAAGGACCTTGGCGTCCGTCGGACCAAGTCCGAAGCGTCTTATCGATTCTGGCAACAGTGAAAGCTTCTCCCTCGTGTGGGTTGAATCGCCCTTTCGTCGGCGAATATAGTCGTTACGCAATCTCTCAGAATCTCCTCTTGGTATAGGATCAAGAGGAGCGGCCTCCTCAAATATGGATTGTACAGCATCCCACATCCCGTTGAGTTCTTCTGATTGGATTGTTCTATCGGCACTTGGTCGCCAAGGCATATGACCTCTGACTATGTGGCGGAACATCGATACAAAAGAGATCTTTGGACTGATCCTGCGCAGGTTAGCACGGAAGGCATCAATCCCCTGAGAATGGAGAGTCACAGATTACAGTTAGCAGGGCAGCGAAGCTCAGTGGCGTGAAGCACCCGTATACGAGGAAAAACCTCTGCCCCCCATCGTTCGGATGAAATAGGTTCTTCCCCAGTGTACCAACTTCATGCTTCCGTCCAGAGGTGTGTTCATTAAGAGCAATATACTTCGAGTCTATGACATGTGCAACGAGCATGCATGGGAGTAAGCGCGGCCCACCGATGGTCTAGAACTGCATGCCTCGACGCTCGCACAATTGGCTGCGCGGCAGAATAGTCCCATTATCAAGGATTCGGCGTATGCTTTCGGGTGAAATATCCCTTTCGACAAATAGAATATCATCCTATGACGAGGAACTTGGGCANNATCCTCCTGAACTCGAGGCATCGTCCGGGAAATCCTCAGGCCACAGCATTTCCTTACCGTCGATTCCCAACGGATAGCCGAAGGAATAGACATTGTATAATCGACTTGCCTTCCGGTCGATGGCTCGACGTTTCAGGACCATCTGCTTCCTTGTTAATCCCGGCAGGATGTAGTGTTTCAGGCGCAAGGGGATATAGTACAGCATCATCTTAATTGCATTATATCCTGCTTGTTCGGCTGTCATCTCTTCCCAGCCTTTGGGCAGCGGTTTGCTTGAATAGATTGCCGTACCGACTTGCGACATGTACCAATACGTCATTTCATAGGCAGCTTGGCTCAGGGCTTCCTGGGACCAAGCAAGTACAATCTTCCAATGTCTCGGTCCAACTTCATGATTGCAGTTCTCTTCGGGCGGCTCAGTACTTTGCGGAAAGACCATTATTCGCCGTTCGCCGTCTTGTTCCCAATGCCAATCGCGGCTAAGTCGCCACGATGAGGGGATAACCGTCATGAATATCGGCTTCGATCGAATCTTCTTAATGCCATCTGCAATCCCAATGTGAACAACATCCTTATCGAATTTCTTGCCTTCAAGCCTTACTCCGCCGGCCAAGCGTTCTACGTGATGATTCAGTTGCTGCTGAAGCCGTTTCATTGATCGCCACATTGATTTGACTTCTATCACTCCACAGACTATAAGGTGTTCGCCCCGGTCAGTTTTGCGCATAAGAAAATCGCCGGTAAGAAGGCCATCAGCTCCTTTGGAATATCCTGACCAACGATTCTTACCAGTTGATGATTGGGAACCGGTTTCCCATCGTTCTTGGATTGCATCACCGAAATAGATCTGTAGGTCACGAGGAAGTACGCCTGTTTTCTGGAGAGACTTCGCAAGTCTTATCACAGGGTCAATAGCAAGCAGTTCCGCAAGCTCACCTTTGAACCGATTAATCATATGAGAGAAGATGAACTCAACACAAGTCGCACATTCCGGGTCAGAAAGAACAGTTTCACCATCACTTGTGGGTGCCGTCGGGTCATCAGGGTTGTGCGGGCCGAACTCGATGAG
>PMBQ01000346.1 GCA_003152955.1 Candidatus Bathyarchaeota archaeon | reverse complement strand
TACCTCAACGCAACACTAGACGATGAGAGAGAGGAGATCGTTCTCAAGAGGTACTATAATATCGGGATAGCTACCAACACAGAGCAGGGACTCATCGTTCCAGTACTGAAAGGCGCAGACCACAAATCGATAACACAGCTCGCAGAGGAAATTGCCAGGCTAAGCGAAAGAGCTCGTACTGGTCAGTTGACCCTGGATGAAATTCAAGGCAGCACGTTCACGATAACGAACGTTGGCGGTATTGGCGGCGTGTTTGCCACACCGATCATCAACTATCCAGAAGTAGCTATCCTTGGCGTACACAAGATTACGAAGAGACCAGTCGTAAAGGACAATCAGATCGTAATTCGAGACATGACCTACCTCTCGCTTTCTTTCGACCATCGAGTCCTAGACGGAGCCATGGCTGCTGAATTCATGAATGTGATCAAACAGTATCTTGAAGATCCTAAATTACTCCTGCTTGAGGCCGACTAGATGACTCTAACCGTTCAAAATCAGATTAAATGGTTGATTGGTTCCCCTTGCATGGGGGCTTCATCACTGTTTGAGGGTGGGTTAATATACCGAACTACGATATATCTAAATTATAATTTGGGCATGCCAAAAGGACGGTGAAATATATGATTGGAGTAGAAAGAGCAAGCGACCCGGGATTTACCACAGCATCATTCCGCGTCTACATTGCGCAACTACAAGCCAGTATGCTAGTCGGGATGTAGGGATCTCAGTGGAAGGCCTCGTAGCCTTCAACGAGACAACTGAGACCCTCCTAACTTTTTTTCTTCTTCATATTTTAGGTGACTCAAAGGACCGAAATGGGCGAAGAGGTCAGAAGAAAGGCTTTCTATGTTCTGAGAAAATGACCAACCAAGGAAATTTACTCGATCTCGATTGCCGGGAGTACCGTGACGTGTGGGATTTGCAGCGAAAGCTAGTTGATGCGCGCGCAAGGAAGGAGATACCAGATACTCTCATTTTGGTGCAACATCCTCACGTATTCACCGTAGGCAAAGCTGTTCCAGGAGATCTGCCTGCAGAGATAAGCGGCGTCTCAGTCCTACGAATAGAACGCGGAGGTCAATGGACATACCATGGGCCGGGACAGCTGGTGGGGTATCCGATCCTAGATCTGGATGTCCGCAATCGAGACATCCATAGCTTCCTGCGAAAGATAGAGGAAACGATAATCCTAGCCATCGCAAAGTTCCACATTAATGCGGAACGTCATCAAGGTAAGACAGGCGTCTGGGTTCGGGAGAAGAAGATAGCATCGATCGGTGCGGCAATTCGAAACTGGACAACTTTTCACGGCTTCGCACTGAATGTGAATACGGATCTATCCTATTTTGGATTGATCGAGCCTTGCGGTATGCCCAGTTCAATAATCACCTCAATGGAGGCGCTTCTAAATCATGAAGTAGATTTGAATTTGGTCAAGACGGAAATTAGAAGCAACTTCGAGTCGGTCTTCGAACTTCAATTAGCTGAAGTGAATTCTGAAGAACTGGTAACCCTGGCGGTCTCTTAATCAGGCGATATTTGTCCGTCCTATACTTCCTCAAATCCAGAAAAGTCATTAGCGCAATGATCCCGACTGTGGAAGTGGCAAGCTATATTCGAAGGCCACTGCAGAACTAAAGTTAGTCCACAGAAATCCGAAAATCGAGTCGGCTAGAAACGAGCAAAATCCAATGTGTATAGTAGAGAGCATACCTAGTTCCTTTGAGTTTTGGCTTGGTGAAGTCCGGAATCAGCGCCCGTTGAACTGTGTCGGATATTGCCAGATAGCTCCCAAAGAGAAAGGCAATGAGGAATCCGAAGAGCGTTCCCTGCAAGAAAGAGTCCTGCTGTCGAAGTTACCAGGAAGAGGACGAAACCCACGCAAAGCATTGGAAGTCTTGCCCCTTATCCGCGAATATCCCAGCCGGAAGACCTAGTATTACGGTCGCAACATTGAGCACGGCGTAGACCAGTGGGGTGTCATTTTCTGAGATGTCGAGAGTTCCAGCCTTCAAGAGAATGAAGGAGAAATCGTACGCTCCCACCGCGAAAATTCCCAAGAAAACAAGTAGCAGCACAAACTCGTGGTTTAACACGGTTCTCATGTTCTGAAATGGAGATCTGTGTTCACCCTGTCCACGGCTGTCTTTGACAAAGAATACTAGTATTATCAGAGCCATTACTGCGGGAACGAAGGAAACCCAGAAGACGCCGCGCACTCCAATGAACGGGATCGCCACAAATGCGAAGAGGGGTCCGAGAACTGCTCCCAGTTGGTGGAGTGATCGGTGGAGACCGAAACCCTTTCCAGCCTCTGTTTTCGCGACCGAGTCACTGATGAGCGCGTCTCTTGGAGATGTGCGGTTCCCTTCCCAGCTCTGTCGATGACGCGCACGCCGAAGGCCTGACCCTAGGAGTTGGCAACCGCAGAGTGGTTTCGCAAATGTGGAAAGTCCGTAGCCGAGCAGGACCAGAGGCTTGAGTTTCCCAATCCTATCGGTTAGAATTTCCGCGAACACTCTGAAGATATAGTTCGAAGCTTCAGCCACGCCTTCTATGAGTCCCAAAATCGCGGTCGTTCCACCGAGATCTCACACAATGAATAATGGCAGTACACCAAGGATCATCTCGGTTGAGACGTCGGTGAAAAGGCTGACGTACCCTAGTCTCACGACGTTTCGGAATCCGAGTTTCTTTGGTTGCGTGTTTTTCTCGGGTTGAGACAACGGTGCGACTCACGGTTGACTAGCGGAATATTCATAATTGCTCAAATGCGTCGGTTTGAACAAGTTCAGTACATACCGGCGTATTATCCGTGGATCAATTACCAGACTCGTATGGGCGAATTGCACGAAAACTCAGGATATCCGTTACTGATCGCTGCAATTTCCGTTGCCAATTCTGTATGCCCAAGGTTCCAATCTGGCTGCCACGCAGAGAAATCCTAACCCTCGAAGAAATTCACAGGATGGGAATATAGCTCCATGCCTCTTTGATAATGCCGGTTACGATCTTAGGCCTCTCTTGAGGGGAAGAGCGTCCGATGAAGCAGTGACGAATTTCTTGCATGACGCTGTGCTACGCAAAGCTTCTGGCGTCGAAACCCTGCTCAAGACGTTCAGTACACTTGAGCATGTCAGACCTATGCATACGATTGGTGGGTAGCTAGCGCGAGGCATATACGTGGATGTATAATCAACGCATTCTGGGCGTCAATCTTATAATAGGTAGGTCACGGTAGCTTCTCAGAAAATCGCGGTGCATTAGCACTTCTCACAACTGATTCAGTAAACTGGCAGGAATGACGATGAGTCAACAGAATCTAGTTCGAATAGGCAAAAAACCCGTAATGAACTACGTCACAGCTTGCGTTACTCTGTTCAACTCTGGAAATGAAGAAGTCATGGTTAGGGCGAGAGGTAAGGCAATTGAGAAGGCGATCGACACAGTTCAGATGCTTAGACACGGCTTCCTGAAGGACGTGATCATCAAGAAGATCAACTTGGGTTCAGAAGATGTTACTCGGTTTAATGGGACTAGAGGTAATATATCGATAATCGAGATCACCCTATCCCGTGAAGAACTATACTCATAGGGAAAGCGGGGCCAATTCGCGGACTCTTATGTAGCGAAGCGATCGTTATGGTCGCGTAGTTAAGCAACGTTCAACTGAGTTAGACAATGAGCCTTCTGTCAAATCGCCAAGCGTACTTCAGTTATTTGAAACTGCGGTATTCAAAAGGAAAGCCTTTTACAATTCTCGACCTAAGGCCGCCCTCGTTTGAGGTAACGTTTTTTGTCAACGAAAGTTGAGAAACCGAAGATCATTGTTACTCCACCGGGTCCGAAGGCACGTGAACTTCTCGAGCGAGACGCAAATGTTCTTTCGCGATCTGTGGTCAGGTGGTATCCTCTGGTCGCGGAATCTGGATCCGGATGTATAGTGAAGGATGTGGACGGTAACGAGTTTGTCGACTTTAATTCAGGCTTGGTCGTCTTGGCTGTTGGCCACTCGCATCCGCGAGTAGTCAAAGCGATTAAGGAACAATCTGAGAAACTTATCCACTATTCATGGACGGACTTCTACTACAAACCGATCATAGATTTAGGTGAACAGCTCACCAAGATTACGCCTGGTTCATTTCCGAAAAAGGTCTTCTTCTCAAACAGTGGCGCTGAGGCAAATGAGGCTGCGATGAAAATGACAAGGTGGCATACGCGAAAACCACTCTTCTTGGCGTATACGAGTTCATTCCACGGAAGGAGTTTCGGAACGATGGCCCTGACAGCCAGCAAACCAGTCCATAGGCGTCACTTCTTTCCGCTGGTTTCTGAGGTGACTCACGTTCCATACCCGTACTGCTATCGATGCCCCTTTGGCCTCGAATATTCCGAATGCAAGATGTGGTGCGTTGACTTCATCGAGCAAGAGGTGCTGATGAAGTATCATCCACCTGAAGATACAGCTGCAATGTTCATTGAATCAATTCAAGGAGAAGGCGGGTACGTGGTTCCGCCAGAGGACTACTTCTCGCGATTGAAGAAGATGCTCGACAAGTACGAGATTTTCATGGTTGACGATGAGATTCAGTCGGGAATGGGACGGACAGGTAAATGGTTCGCTATCGAACACTGGAACGTAACCCCAGATATCATTACCACTGCTAAGGCTCTTGCTTCAGGGCTTCCCATAGGAGCAACAATTGCTA
>PMBQ01000403.1 GCA_003152955.1 Candidatus Bathyarchaeota archaeon | reverse complement strand
CTCGTGCCTTATCGGATGATAGCAGTTCAGCTTGTATTTTCTCAATGTCGCTTTTGGAGAGCATGGTATTCGCTCGGTGATAGTTACCAAGTTCGAATTAAAGCCTAAACTAGATTGAAACGGCGCAATTTCATGAAGGCCGATAAGTCGAATCTACTTTGGGTGATACTCACGGGGGGATGGGGGTGATACTCACCCGTGATATTCGTGGGTGTGATAGGGCGACGGTTTCTACTTCGCGATGGCTTCGTGTTCTTCCTTTGTGCCGACGTTCGTGATGATCAGCATGTCCAAGCCTTCGCCGCTTCCAATATCTCTCGCAGTCGCGGCTTTCACGGCTTTGCGGACTAGGCCTTTGGCATCTTCAACGGTTAGGTTCTCGTTGTACTCTGTTTCAAGGAGACCCATCGCTATCTCTGCGCCAGAGCCTACTGCTGTGAACTTGTCTTCAATAACCGATCCTAGTGGATCGAGTACGAACAGTTTCGGGCCGCTCTCGTCAATTCCTCCCACGATCGTCTGCGCTAGGTAGGGGAAGTATCGTCGTTCGAAGAGCATGCTACCCATGAGTTTGGCGGCGGTTCGAACTGTCACGCTAAGTTCTCACTCGTAAGTGTAAATGCTCAAGTAGGCTGAGACTTCGCGTGTTAGGATTTGCATATCGGCGACGATGCCTGCGCATGCTGCGCCCACCTTGTCGGTAAGCTTGAAAACCTTCCTTCCAGTCTTGCTCATAATGAAATAACCATACGAAACTCGTCGTTCCGACGCTAATACTACGCCATCCTTACAGACCAATCCGATTGTCGTGGCGCCAGGCATATAGTACTCGCTCAATTAGAAACACCGATTCGCAAAAACCGTCGCAGGCGTATTAATAAGGTATCGCTACGTCGAAACCTAGTCACAACTTCACAACCCGTCTGCGGATGAGAAAACTCGTGGTTCACCCGCTCAAGAATATTCTGAACAAACTCCGCTGGGACAGCAGCGAAGACGCCGAGAAGTATGTAATCACGTACCGTCACAGGGGTGCCCCAGACGACAAGAGAGAGGTAAAATCCTCGGAGATTGTAAAACTTGGAAAATCCTACTTCACGCTACCCTCAAAGTCAGGCGAAGACGTGACAATTCCATTCCACAGGATCCTAGAAATCCGCAACCTCACAACTAACACCGTAATCTGGAAAAGTCGAAAAGAATCCCACTAGTACCTACCAGCCTAGCGTCAAAGTCTACTCTCCGACTCGCAACATTCCCGCTCTTGGTTAGGAAGTTGAGGTTGAAATCCCCCCACTTTCCCAACATTGCCTACGTTTCTGGGTGAGTAAGACGATCAAGCTGTTTCTGCCTAGTCCAGTAACATGTTCTCCCCAAAAAATTACACCACCCCCCTCAGGTTCTCAGCCCAATTCCCTGAACACCGATTACTCCGGGCCTCTTCAGCTCCCCTTGAAGGTCAAACTTGACTCCCGCTACCATCTCCGCCACCTTGATGTTCGTAACAGTGTGTAGTGTGATTTCAGAGACGAAGATCTCCGACCTACCTTCTGCCACAGCCATGTACGGGATTAGTATGTCACCTAGATGGCGGTCGACAGGTGCCTTCGACTCCACCTCCAATAACAGTTTGCTCGCAGCTTCTTCACCCACACGTTCAGCAGGTTTCCCCCGTTCACCAATGCTATCCGCGCCGATGATCGAACCCGTTGAAGATTTCATGAGAAGCGTAATACCGCTACCAGGCGCAATGTGCGGATCCTGAGCCATAGGATAGGTTTCAATCGATATGTTGACTTCACTAATCCCATTCGAACCTAACTTCTCTTTCGCAGCGGCGGCCTGACGCTGAGCGACGTGGCTGGGGAGATTCACGCAGTGACTGATCCCCTCCACGCCCGATCGTTCCACAACTGTAAGCAGACTGATCGACCTGAGCGCATGTGAAGGTTCGATACTCATGCTGACTCTGCCCCCGCCTTTGGGATAATGCCCCCGCCTGTGCACGTTCAACGTCGCCCTGTATCCCATCAATTCCAGCACTGGCAAAACCACGAGTCGGACGTAGTCGATGGTTGGACTCCAGCGCACGTCCGTCCCACCGGTGAATTCAAAATCGACGCGATCTGGTCCGTAAGCCGCCGAAGGCATTAGAGCTTGGAGTATCAGCGGAATGCTCCCCGCCGTTCCAACATCGAAACTGAATCTCCCAGAAACATGGCTGCGAGGCTTGAAGGTTAACTCACGCGATCCTGCAAACAGACCCTCCGTCTCGGCGTTGCAGATGGCAGCCAGCGCCTTGACCGCCGTAACATGCTGCGCTTGCAAACCCGGATTTGGGCGTTTGTCTCTAATCTTGTCAACTCGAACCTCTTTTCCAGTAAGAGCCGCGAGCGCCAAACTGGTACGGACGATCTGCCCGCCACCTTCGAGCAAATCACCAGATATCTCAATCAATGCTGAACGACGCTGACTACACGGCCAAGAGGCTTGTAGCTTTTTGCGTAGCTGCAACAGAGAACGAAGCCATATGTCAAACCTTTCGTGGGGTGAGTAAGATCTCGAAGCAGTTGATCCGGCATCTCAACCGGTTAATTTGTGAAATATTGATTCAGGCGACGCTGAACTAGTTCGTTCCGAATCAACATACTACTCTTCGTCCAAGTCTTAACAGGGATTGCGAGCTTCTCACAAGCGAAGCCAAGTGCCTGCCCAAACGTGTCGAAGATGAAAGGTTTCGTTTTGAGCGCGGCCCGCACGCTTTCTCTCACGTTCCAGACTCCGACTGGAAGAATGTATCCTGGCCGTATTTCCCTCAGAACCAAAGCTGAGGCTTGCCGTTGCATTCGCTCAAGCGCCTCCGCAACAGCCAACCTCGTTGAGTAGTAGCATCCTCCCACCGAAGCGTACGTGGTCCTCCCTTCGTACGGCTCATAATCGCCCATCAACGCTGGGACCACCCCTGTCTGGTTCCAAGCGGTTCCAGGGAACCATGCTTCTATCCATTCGAACTCCCAGTTCCGAGGCGAGAGAATTGCAGCATACACATTGTCCAGGTATTCGTACCTGTACACCTGGAACTTGTCGACCGGCGGATAATCCTTGACGGATTCGCGAAGGTTCTTCGACAGAGTGTCGTCCACGGCTGTGATGCTCCACCGTGTCGGAACAACCTTCCGTTGCTCCTGCACGCCCAGCATGCCGAGGCTGAGAATTCGCTGGATCCTAGAAACCTGCACCCCATCCTCGTACAGTTCAACCATTCCACCCACAGCCAGTTGATCCCCGTCGTAGTACACCGCCTCAAGCTTCTTTTCCCCAGTACTCGGAGCTATTCTCATTTCCTGGATCATTGCCGAGGGACCGAAGGGTTGAGTGTTTTCACTCAACGTCACTGCCATGCGAGGTTTCTTTCTGAACTTTGCATCCACTTCTACCGAGGAAGATGAAAGTGCCAAGTCGTGCAGGTCGAGAAGGTATCTGCCGGGGTCGACGGCGTCGTGAATGTCAACCAGAGATTTGCCGCGGACCAAGCTGAATCGGTAATCGATGATCGTCTGAATGTCCTTTCCAAGCCAGAGCTCNNGCTCGTATCCCCCTTGCTTGGAGGGATCAATGGACCCAGGTACACTTTCGGATATCCAACATGGCCAACGAAAGCTCCCGGCGGGCTGGACCCATCGATCCGTTCCGAGTCCAATCGCGGTAGATGCTTTACGAGTGACTCCGCTTTGGAAAGTATGGGGCAACTAGATTTGCCGCACAGCATGCGAGCGCCGCGGCACTGCATACAAAGCGTCGAACCCGAGGTCTCTATGAAAGTGAGGGCTTCAATGTTCCTCGCAGGGTCTAGTCCAGTTCGTTTCTGAATCCAGTCCAGACTCTGCAGCGCGACCAAGCCCACCGAGATTAAACGTACGCACTAGGCTGTCTAATCAGATAGAGAGGCACATAAAACTAATCGCAACACGGTCATATCTATCCACAAGCACAACACATGACACAATCACGAGGCGATCACACTTGATTCAGATCTCATCTCTAAAACGAGGGAGATTATGGTTCGCGTTGGCTCTCAACGAGAATGGAAAAATGATTGCCTGCTCCTTGTCAGAGGACAGTCGGAGAAGAGCTGAATCAGCTGTCATAGGTTCAGTTTCACCGCGAGAGAGGCATGTCAGGAGAACGACAACCGTCACATCAAGCAAGCTGCGGGAACTACACGATCTTTACATGGGTCGCCGAAAAACTGACCTCCGTTCTCTCGATCTGTCAAATGTTTCTCCATTCAGAAGAGAAGTGTACCTTCTGCTTTCTCGCATTCCACGGGGCCGAGTGACGACGTATGGAGCTATCGCTAAGAAAGTGGGTTCGCGGCGCTACGCGCGAGCAGTTGGGACAGCAGTGGGAAGCAACCCCATGCCACTAGCAATCCCATGCCACAGGGTTGTAACCTCAACTTTGAAGGTGGAGAATTATGGGATGCCAGGTCGGAAACCTTCTGAAGGGGTTCACGTAAAGAGACAATTGCTGGAACGAGAAGGCGTGAAGTTCAAGGACGGAAAGGTATCGGAAGAATCGTTCTGGTCTCCAAATTGATCACATCCCGCATATTCTGCACTTCCCGCAGTTGACTGCTTAATAGGCGGGGGCCATTACTACTCAGCAACCGAAAACAGTAAGCAGAAAAACCGCGGACTTTTGGAAATTCGCATCATGGAGTTCCATTGAATTGGACCCCGACAAGCGCAGAGGACTTTTGATTGGAAGATACCAACCGTTTCACCTAGGTCATTTGCATTGCATCCGAAATGTTCTGCAGAAGCTTCCTGAAGTCATAATTGCCATCGGTAGCGCTCAGTTCAGCCACACACTTCACAACCCCTTCACAGCCGGTGAGCGCATTACCATGATTCGCCTCGCAATGGATGAAGCGAAGATTGATGCTTCGAAATACTACATAATTCCAATCCGCGACCTACGAATCCACGATCTATGGGTTGCCCATGCGGTCTCTCAGACACCTAAGTTCGAAGTAGTTTTTTCAAATGAACCTGTGACCTCCCGCCTTTTCAAGGAAGCAGGATTCCAAGTCGAACCATTACCGTTCCATGACCGCGAAATCTACTCGGCAACTGAGATTCGTGGACGTGTGGTTCGAGGAGAGAACTGGGATACACTCGTCCCGCCATCAGTAGCAGCATACATCAAGGGCATTTTCGGGGACGAACGTTTGCGTGAGCTAGCGTTGAACGATGATCCTAAGCACCTGAAACCCGGACACGCATCCCATTTCTAGCCCCAATTCGCTTCGCGGCACTCTTCTCTCTGCATGCAATTTCGAGAAATCCGTGACTCCCCACAAGTAGACCGAAATCATTCTCCCTTAGGTCTGAATACGTTTTGACATACCGACCCGAAAACCGCTTCTTACCCACAGATATTACGAGCCCCTCACTGACCGTGATATTGAACTCGGAAACCTGCTCGCTCTTCAGGTTGGTGATTATGTTTCCGAAACCATCGACATATGAGACCTCACACAGCACCGCCTTTCCATCAAGTTTCGGTTGGGTGTACGACGGGATGACGTAGTCCGTAATCTCTCTCCCAAGCTCTTTGGGCGGGGACCCACAGGCCAAATGCGCGGCTATCGAGGAAAATATGTCTCTACCATGGAAGGTAGCAGAAACCTTCTCCCTCATCATTAGGCGATTGGTCACTTCGTAAACGTGCAGTATGCTCTCTGGTTGCGCTGCGGGAACTAGCAAGCCATTGTCTGGACCCACAAAGAGGCTGCGCTCCGTTTCCACGGCAATGGGTCGGCGTGCGCTTCCAACCCCTGGATCGACCACGGCCAAATGGACTGTGCCGGTCGGGAAAGACGGCGTCGTGCTTGCCAAGAGAAACGCTCCCATTCTGACGTTGAATTTCTCGACCAGATGACTGATGTCAATGATTCTGGCCGACGGACAGATGGCCAGGATGATAGCTTTCATCTCCGCAACATATGGATCCATCAACCCGAAATCAGTCAGCAAGCTGATCAAGGGCACGACGCTCGATGTGACAGTCCTCTTCCCTCTTTCCATTTGGCAATCGCCTGCGCCCTATTCTGGCGAAGTCACGTCATTAACCTATTCCGACTGTCCAAGCCCGGCCCTCAAGAAGATTCTTAGCGCTGAAACCTAAGGTACGCTCAACGAAAGCAGGATCCGCGGTCCAACCATAAAGACTGACCAGGAAGCATAGTGAAATCAGAATATTTGTGATACTCATGGCGTTCAACACGAATTCAACGTTTCCAGATCCAATTATCCAAAAGCATGACTCTGCTAGCCAGCCAGAGGTCCTCCTCATGATACCGACTCTGAATGAGGAAGACGCGATTGAAGTTCTTCTGAGTGAAGCTCGTGCTGTCGGATTTACAAACGTACTAGTCGTTGATGGATTCAGCTCGGACCGAACTAGAGAGATCGCTGAACGAGCAGATGCAAGCGTAATCAGGCAGGATTTTGGTAAGGGCAAGGGTTGCGGTGTCCGCACCGGAATGAGATGGTTCCTTGGTGGAAACGCTGAGCTATTGTGCATTATCGATGGCGATGGAACCAACATTCCATCATATCTGTCGAACATGATTCCGCTGGTAACGTCTGGAGCAGCAGATGTGGTTCTTGGTTCAAGGACGCGCGGTCCTAGAGAAAAGGGCTCAATGGGCAAATTGAGTCTGGCGTCCAATCTGATAGTATCCCTCCTTCTCGGAGCGAAATTCGGACGGCTGTTCACCGATGTACAGACCGGATATTGGCTATTCACGCGACATGCTGTGCAGCGAATCTATCCAACCATTCGTTCGACTGGATTCGAGATTGAGTTAGAGATTTTTGTGAACGCTTTCAAATTGGGATTGCGCGTGAGTGAGGTCCACGTAGGGTTCAGAAAACGAAAGGGCTTTACGAAGTTCAGCTTCATGCTGCGGCTAAGGAACCTGTACTACGCACTCAGGTTTCTTGCGTCGTGACCAATGCCTGCAGAATACTTTGCTGACGCGTGACCATTGGAAACGTACTCATTGCCTAAGACATAGAATCTCCACAAACGTTCCTTACCGACCCTTATTCCGATCCGCGTCGACCGCATTATCTCGATTTGCACGTTCTTCGCATCCTTCACGAATAGAACTCCAGGCTTAGTCATGTCGATCTCGTTCAGTGATTTGTCGATCCCGAGCGCTTTCGTGAGCTTGCCCGGACCGTTTGTCAAAGCCAAATCCGGAACGCTCGGACGCAGTCTTCTCATCACGGATATTCCTTCTAAGGGTTCTATTGCTCGAATAAGCACTGCTCCCGGTGTCCCACTTGCCTGCGTGGTGACGTTTAGACAATGATGGTTTCCGTAGGTAAAGTAGACGTACGCGTGCCCTGGTTCTCCGAACATTGGTGCATTTCTAGGCGTGAGTCCGCGAAACGCGTGGCTGGCTGGATCGTCGCTACCCCGATATGCCTCAACTTCCACAATCATACCCGCCATCCGAGTCTTTCCTTTTACTCTGATCAAGTGCTTGCCAAGGAGATCCTTCGCAACCCGAACAGTCTCTCTAGCGTAGAATTCTTTGGGAAGAACACGTGATCGGTTTCTTGACTCGTTTCCTGGAGCGACGCACATTTTCATACATGTTCTCTCTCGAAGACCGACTTCGTGGGAAGACTTAACTTCGAACTATTCATAGCTCTTGCCGACTGGTGGATTCAACGCACTCGATCATGAGAATTGGAGTGCATTAGACATGGATAAGGCTCGTATGCACCGTATCACGAAAGACCTCCTTGAAGTAATTGGGGAGAACACAAAGCGAGAGGGGTTGAGAGATACCCCGAGACGCGTTGCCGACATGTATGCAGAACTCACCGAAGGCTACGCCATGAACCCCAAAGAAATCCTATCAAGAGAGTGGAGTGAAATCAGCGGCATGGTCGTAGCCAGGGACATTGGATTTTTCAGTCTGTGCGAGCATCATTTGCTTCCATTCCATGGAAAGGTGAGTATTGGCTATATCCCATCGAAGTCGGTGGTCGGATTATCAAAACTCGTCAGGCTCGTTGATTGCTTCAGCAAGAGACTACAACTTCAAGAGCGCATGACGAAGCAGATCGCAGACTCGCTAAACGAGAACTTACACCCCTACGGTGTGGCAGTTGTGGTGCAAGCTAGACACCTATGCATGGAGATGCGTGGGGTCAAAAGCGGAGCGGACATAATAACTTCGGAACTTCGAGGACAATTCGAGAAGTTTGAGACACGAAACGAATTTTTCGAAATGCTAAGGAACCAGGGATAGCGCGTGGCATCGCCCACTTCGAACTCATTTGACGTCGCACGATTTTACAAGCGTGAGTTCGCCGCCGCCCACATTATCGCTGGACATCCGAAATGCGGCCGCATGCATGGCCACAACTACATGCTCATCGTCAAGGTGTATGGTCGGAGCGGCGAATGGCTTGACTTCGAGGATATCAAACATACGACCGATCAACTGATCGACGAAAAGTACGACCACCAGGACATTGGTAACATGACCTGCGAACGATTGGCAGGGCAGATACAAGAACAGCTCAGTAACGTCTTCAAGACCACAGTGAAAATTGAGCTATGGGAGACTGGAAAGTTCGGCGTGGAGACGGTGTAAAAACGACTACAAACTCAGCAAGATGTACCTGTCTAGTCTAGTACTTTTCTACTTCTCCGCGTACGTGCCCTGCCTTCAGGAGTGCGAAGTGATGAACGTCGGTAGGGACGCGCAGCTTGCCAGTGTTGTGGATACGTTCGATCTTCTGGAACGCCTCTTCATCAACGTCCTTGTCGAAGGTTAGCTCGCCGCTGTTTTCTAGGTGGAAGTTTCCTAGTTCCTTGTGCAGTCCGAGTATGTCTGATTTCGATAGGAGCACCGAACCGGCTATCACTAGCTTCTTCGTGTCAAACACGTTGTGGTTTTCCCCTGGAGATTCATTCAAGTATTGACGTAAGGCTTCGTTCACGAGCTCAGCGACGTTCTTGCCCTGCTGTCTAGCTTTGGAAACAACGCTGTTGTAGGTATCACGGTCCAACCCGCGAATCAAGACAGCATTGTTTGACATGTTATCCAACTCACAAAGTTACTGTGATAACTTTGATATCTTGATTACATTGATAACATTGCTTTCTTATAAAGCTTGTTAATTCTTTTAACACCCGTTAACTAATACTATTTGATTGCCCAGTTTGCGTCGAGCAATCAACGCTTGGGCCAAAAAAAAGAAGGAAACAAAATTGGTCGAAGATTTGGAAAGATTATTGTTCGAAGAAATTCCCGAGATGGAAACCCCTAGGATCAAACGATGTGAATGGTGCCGTCAACCGCTTCCCAACGATCGTTACCACCTGAAAATCTGCCCCCAATGCCGGAAAGAATCAATCACCACCTTCATGAAAGCTCACTAGACCCCGCCGGCACCCATCGGAGTGCTTCGCGGAGGTCCTCGTCTGTTCCTCCTTATTGCAGTCAGCTATTCTTCGTCAATTATGGGCGGAATGGGGGAAGGCTAACGCGCCCCTTCACGACTTCATCAAAGTCTAGGTATTTTCCGCCAACGATCTTGAGTTTTGCTCGAATCGAGCCTCTGGTTACTTCGATAGTATTGTAGGAATGAGCATAGAAACCCCTCAGGCGTTCGCTTGATACCGTTCCGGCATGAATAATCTGGGCGCCCTTTAGGTTCCATCTCCATGGCCTATATCTGTGACCAGCAAGCACCAAGCCCACATGGGCATGTAAGAGTCCTCTCAGAGTGTCGCCTGCATCGACCACAAAATGTTGTCTGGTCCTGTGTCAGGAACCTGAATCAGATGATGATGCAAGGCAACGATTTTCACTTTCTTCTTGTATCTTGCCAACGTGCGCTCCAGCCAGACTACCTGTCTGTGTCCAACCTCTCCGTCATTTCGCTCGGGCGTTGCCGTGTTAACAATTGCGAGAACACAGTCGCCTGCCTCGATGACTTGTTTGGATGGAAAGAATCGCTTGAAGAGCAGGTAGCCCGTCGAACGGTAGTCGTGATTACCGCTGCAGATCACTTTGTTCCTGCATCTTATTGAACCCAGAACCTCTCACGCAAGTCTGTACTGCGCCAGTAAACCGTTCTCAGTCAAGTCACCAGTGACCACGAGTGCGTCCGGTCTGAGGCTGTTTATTTCGTCGACAGCAGCTTCGAAGATATCTGCTTGGAACTCGGGTCCGCAGTGAATATCCGATATGTGAGCAATCATCATTGCCCAAAGATCACCTGCTGACCATGCAGGAGACTACAGACGTAGCACACTTAAGCACGCGTTCCAAGCCTGAAGACGACGAACTCGCAAGTTCCAAAATGATGAAATGGCAAGAGCGATT
>PMBQ01000211.1 GCA_003152955.1 Candidatus Bathyarchaeota archaeon | reverse complement strand
CTCTATCATCGACTTCACAGGCGTCTTCTCCCTGCAATTTGGAATCGCCGATGACTTGACACACGGCATCTTCGATTTTCTCGCGCAAGGCAATAGCGTCGCGGACTCCGTTTCAAATACAATGCACCCGTTTCAGAATATGATCTTAGAAGACCCACTGGATATCCTGACTCTCCCGTCGGTAGCGTACAGCGGTGACTCAACGGTAACAATCACCTGACAAGAACACTACTGCCAGCTCACAGCGTGCAAGGACTCAAGCGCTCCTATTTTTTTTTTCAACTGGATATTAGAACAATGTCAGAACGACGTCTGCAGGAAATTCAGGGTCCTGCCCAGCCATTCGCGATCTACAATTACCCTTTCAAACAGCGTTTTGGCTCGGTACACAAATTACCCTCGTTCAGTAACTTTATCATTTCGCCACACGAAACCTACCCGAAGAGTCATGCTATTGATTGTCGGTCTGTTTTCCAATGCTGACCCGTTTCCTTTGGATGCTTTGACTCAGGTGGATGTAGCGTTAGCTATTGCGGGCTACAAGAAAGAAGTACGCTCGGTCCTTAAGCCGAGAAGAGAGTTCTCGGTCACTTATGAAGGCCCAACCGCGGAGAAGAGCCGCTTTGATGACCTTTTGAGGCCCATTGCTGAAAAAAACGGAATTACTTTCACTATTGAGGTGGAAGAGTCCGTGAGGTTTCCCTAGCCCTTCTCTTGAGTCTCGCTGACTTTCCTCCACATCAACAACTTAGTTTCACTTGGGTCTGAGGTCGCGAAGTGCCCCGGCCCCGTTAAATCAGCATTTCCGGTCCGTTGATTTGTATCATTGTTTGCATGGTGAACTGTCTGATGCTTGAGGGATATGCAAAGATAATCTTGCCAACACGAAGTGACCGTAGCAAGACCGGCATTCTATACATCCCCGCAGATGTCGTCAAGGATTCTTCATTTCCCTTTGGCCCAGATCAGGAAGTCATGATTCGAATTGACGGCAAACGTCTCATCATAGAGGGTGTCAGAGCATGACTACGACAGACAACTACAGAAGCCACTACACGTTTGCAATGGACTTCGGAACGAGCGACTTCAAGTTCGGTCCAATCACGTGTGGCGAGAATCCCAGGATAGTAAACAATCGCGGCTACTTCCCCGACAAGAAATCAGTCATGTACAAAGCCTTCGAAGCTGCAGCCGATGTCATCGTGGGGGAAGATATTCCGCTCTACCTCCAATCCAACGAGGATCTTTCCACTCGTCTGGTTCACCCTATGCGCAATGGAGTTATCGAGAAAGGAGATGAAAACGCCTGGCGAGTAGTGAGCGCGCTCTCAAAATTCGGTTTGACTTCATTTGAACCCGAACCGAACAATGACTTCCAGGGATACTATGTCGTCGCTTCACTCTCATCCGTATCGCCACGCTACATGTACGAGGAGTTTCTGAAGATCTTCAAAGAAAACAACACCAACGGGTCCGTCCGAGCGGTCACGGTTATTCCCCAGCCATTTGCAGTTGCGATAGGGCACGGGGTGACAACTTGCGTAGTCATAGAATCCGGACATGGAAACAGCCAGATCTGTCCGATATCAAAATATCCCATACGCGCAGCCCAAGTCGCATTAAACCGGGGCGGAGGCGACGCCAATGCAATCACATCCGAGATCTTGAAAGACGCAGGATATGCGGACCTTGCCAATGAAGAAGCTCTCGTCAGAAAGGTGAAGGAAAGCATTGGACTCGTTCCCTTAGACCTAGACACAGCAATGCAAGAAGCCAGAAAAGCACCTAGAAGATTTAGAGCCAAATACAAGGTTCCCGGAACCCGCGTCGAAATCGATCTAGAGAAGGATTCATGGTCCCGATTTCTAATAGGCGAATACGTCTTCAATCCAAACCACGAGATCTTCGAAAGCTACTTCGGCCGAGGAATGCCCAGACCAAAAGACGTCAAGATGGGCGACACGATTTTCAGAGGTATGCTGGATTTCGGAGACGCCATAATCGCGTCCGTCGAACGTTGCCCCATCGAACTTCAACCTCTACTCTACCGCGAGGTACTTCTGTCCGGGGGCAATTTCAGCTGGACAGTCCCCGAGCGCCTAGAAGATGTTGCTGTTGACGCTCCAACAAAAATTAAATCGCTACTAAGAGAGAAAGGTATCAAGAACGTTACCATCAAAATGACTCAGTCGCCTCAGTACTCAGTATGGCATGGTTGCATAATCTACGGCTTCGCCGTCCCCGATGAATACGAATGGGATTGGCAACGACTTGAAGGTTGGATGAAACTCAGTGGTTAGCCTTCCAATAGAAGAACGGCTGCTTCACTACTTCCTTGCGATGGGCGCGCAAACCCTTGACCCAGCCCAGAACGCCCCCCCAGGCCTCACGCTGAGCCTAGGTTCCGACAAAGTGCATGTCGCCATCTTGAAGAACGACGCTTTTCTCCAGAGAGGCAAGATCATAGAATCAGTGATGAATCTCTCCTCTCTGAGAGATTCGGTAAACCAATTGTATCTTGCCGCACCACGAGTGCTCGGAACCACAATTGATGCCGAGGTGTTTCGATCACACGGAATCGGTCTACTCCTCTTTGACGATCGGCGCATTGACGAAACAGTCGAGCCTCAATCGATCCACCGACCTCAGCCAGAACACGGTGCTGAGAAGCTTGACACTGCCATAGTGACTGAGGTTGAGACGTTGCGATCGATGTACTTAGAGATGGAGAGAACGGTCTCCAAACTCCGCGAGGATCTCAAGAATTTCCAAGAGAACTTTAATTACGCGCCATCCGCCCCTGAAAGGATTTCTCAACCCCGAATCTTCCACCAGGGTCCGAAATTCGTTGGAGAAAGTGCTGAACTGCCTTCATTCTTCAGCAATAATCCATGGTTGGA
The DNA here is from genome assembly GCA_003152955.1 of Candidatus Bathyarchaeota archaeon. The sequence goes on along the minus strand of PMBQ01000211.1, from coordinate 5,483 downwards.
TGTCCTCTCAAGGCGAGGTAGCTAGGAGGCCACTCCAATTGCCGGTTGAAACTGTCGTACGGGCCCCCATTCGCAAAATTCCGGTTGTCGTTGATCTCAAGGATCCATTAGCACCGGAACTTTCTCTTGATGACTTCAGAGCGCTCTTCAAGAAAGACCCTGACATAGATCGGTATAGGATTGTGACCATCGAGGTCATCACATCTCCTGACGACCAACAGCCTATGCTGGTTTCCGAATGTGGACGATATTCTAGATTCGTTCGTCGAGAATCTGATTGCATCTACTTCCGAAAAGAATTGGACATCGCCTAGCTAGATTCAGGCCCTTTACAATGACCCGCGTGAGCCTTGATTTTGATAAATCTCCGTGTTATTCCCCCCGCTCACGTGCTATAACGAGAATTACTAACGATGATACCAAACATGTGGGAAGTGACCTGATGCACACTTTTGATTGAGAAATGTCAATATTCAGCACAAGACTTAAATATACTATTGTGTACATTATTATAGCTTTCGGGCCGGATGACTTGATCTGAAGCGGAACGACAAGTGTTGTTCTACTGAGGAGATGGCTCGAGCGTAAAGCATGAATTAGGATTGGAAGAAAATGAGTGCAAGTGCAACCACCCGAAAAATGGGAAAAATCACCAACTGCCCCGAGTGCGGTAGCGCAAATCTTGTAGAGGATTATGATCTGGGAGAGATCATCTGTCACAATTGTGGATTGGTGCTCAGTGAGCATTCTCTCAACACAGGTCCTGAATGGCGCGCGTTCACCAAGGAAGAGAAGGATGAACGAGGTCGCGTCGGCATTCCAACATCGTTCTCAATTCATGACAAAGGATTGTCCACGGTCATCGACCGCGTCAACAGAGATGCATACGGCCGACAGCTTCCCTTAGCCACAAGGCTTGAGATGCTGCGGTTAAGAAAGTGGCAGATCCGAACGAGAGTTCATTCTTCGGCTGACAGAAATCTCGCGCAAGCAATGGCAGAACTCGACAGGCTCACTGACATGTTACATATCCCAGCGTCCATCAAGGAACGCGCAGCGATAGTCTACCGAAAAGCTCTCGACAACGGTCTCGTCAGAGGCCGATCCATCGCGGCCATAGCCGCTGCCTCCTTGTACGCCGCGTGCAGAATGTCAGAAACACCCAGAACGCTGAAAGATGTGTCAGCTGCAAGCAGAATTCGCAAGAAGGATGTTGCCCGATGCTACAGATTGCTCGTAAGAGAGTTGGATCTGCGAATGCCGGTTGAGGATCCTGTCAAGTGTATTTCCAAAATAGCGACTAAAGTGGAAATATCAATGCCCACGCAGCAACGTGCAATAAGAATCATAAATGAAGCCAAGAGGAAAGGTATTGTCGCAGGCAAGGACCCGATGGGTTTGGCAGCTGCATCACTCTACGTCGCGTGCGTTCTCGAAGGGGAAAAGAAAACTCAGAAAGAGATAGCTGAAGTGGCCAACGTAACCGAAGTCACCGTCCGGAACAGGTACAAGGGCCTAAAAGAAGCTCTCAAGCTGGATATCTAACTCGGTTGAATTGGCCGACCGGCTGTCTCGAATCTCTCTTTTATTTTCTCGACAACCTTACTCGCGTCTACGCCGAAGACAATTTTCTGGCATTAAGTTAGCGTTCTTATTGAATGCAACGTCACCTCCTCAGCAATAATTTGCATCTCGTCAGAGGCGCTCTCGAAGTTCGCTAGCTGGAGTATCAAACCATTGACTAGGCGTGACTTGAGAAATCCGACTATTTTTCCGGTTTGAGTACCATATCCTCCGAGCCCTCCTACAAGCCCGACATCAAGCTTCACTCCAATGCTGCCGTGAAAACTACAGAAAACACTTGCCAGACCGGACAGTTCTGAAATCAGCGAGAGGACCATCGCAAGGTCTGCACTCGGTCCCGAAACTCCGCTCCCGGGACTTCCCTCAAGAAGGCTTCGCATTTGAAAGTGCATATGAAGTCGACTCAAGTCCTACCCCCAAGAAACCCGAAACCATGACAAAACGACTCTGCTATTTCCCGTTTGGTCTGTTCCTCTGTTACTTTTCGTTTGGTAAATAGGAATGTGGAATTCTCGATCTGCAGCTTCTCCTCTAGCAAACTGGTTGGTAGTTCCGAGTGGAATACCCCATCGAGCAGGTGGGAATGACAAGTACGAAATCGTTGGTACTCCGATGTGATTGAGGTTGAGGGCAATTTGGTGCATGTATCTATTTCATTGGTGAGCAATGTCGGGCGCAATTGAACACTGAAGACGATGGAAAATGTTATGGACCAACTAGCGAAGACCAAGCGAAGTATTGTAAAACTGATCTGTAAGTTGTTCGAGATTCTATGCTTATCGTCAGCGACTGTGATTGTTTGAGGTATTTTAATGTGCCTTCATCGGCACATTAATGTTTCAATGTAGGTTCTTGTCCAAATCGCTCTTTTCCAACTCCAAAACGAGCCTGCCCACGTACCCGCAGTCCTCGCACGAATAAACAGGCGGCAAAAGCCATCCGCTTAGAGAATCTTGAAATCGAATTTTGACGCTACCGCAGGACGGACATATCTGCGCAGTCGACCCGGACCGTTTGAGCTTCCTTACCGTTTCGAAGAAGCCGTTCGTACCAACATCACTCAGTCCACGGCTTCAATGGATCTCGATGGAGGTTTCCGGAAAGCCAGACTGCACAAGCAGACTCCTAACCTTCTTACGATGATCGCCCTGAAGTATTATGAGCCCATCTTTCGATGTTCCACCGCAAGCGCAGTAGGTCTTGAGCTTAGCTCCCAGATCGTTGAGATTGACGCTCTTTGAATCAATCCCCTCGATGATAGTGGTTGCCTTGCCCCACTTTCTAGTCTCAAGGCGGACCTTAACAAGCTGCTGCTCCATGCTGATAGTTCCGCAGACACACAGATCCTTAGGAAGCCCACACGTCGCACAAACTTCCGCCATAATTCGGTTCAATTACTCCTGTACGGTTGTCCGAATATCGTTTTTTACAGTATTTAAGTCATGCCTCCGAAGGATACCCCGCTGCCCAAGAGTGGACATTCTACGAGCGCTCTCACAATTGCCATCAGCTTTCTCATACTGAATCTACATGACCCCGTCGACTGATCTCTCACAGGAACGAAGCACCCTGCCAGTTCGCTATTGCATCGAAGCCGAAACTGACAATTGCGGTCTCGACCTCGAAGACCGTAACCTGCGCAAGCATTATCGGATGGGTGGTGACCGACACCATCACGAAGCGTGGTCAAAATGAGTAACGAGCTCCGGCACGAGGAAATCACTGTAGATACCTTGTCGACTCCGCCAGTTCACGTGCAACCTGCGCTCCTCTCTAGAAGAATCGCAGCCGGCGTTATTGACAATCCAGTATTGAGATTTGCATTTCTGATCTTTCTCTATGCTTCGAGCGGGAGTTTGATTCACCTTACAGAGTTGTCTAACTGCCCTAACTACTCGGCTTTGGTCTTGCTTGCTTTGTCCAGTTTCCTTTACTATTCTGTATTGGAAAGTCTTCTTGCGACAACCATCGGCAATTCGATACTCAAATCGACAGTCGTTCAAAGGAACGGTGAAATATGCTCGTTCGAGGCCGCACTCAAACGAAACCTCCTGCGCTACGTGGACTGGCTGCCGATAATTTACTTCGTAGGAACAATCACAATAATGACCTCCAGTAATAGACAAAGCATTGGAGACCGACTCGCGGGCACAATTGTCACCAGAACACCTGAGGGCCCCGATCCTCCCCCCGCACCATTCCTCTTTCACTAAACTCGCGGAAGATTGTGAACCAAGATGCCCGCCAACCTCTCGCCAGAAGCAAAGGCAAAATGGAACGATNNCGAGCGACTAAGAGCTCAAATCAACACCAATATCGCCACGCTCAAAGAAGAAATTGTTTCTCAAAGCGGACGACGAAGCGGAGGGCGCTCATCTTGGTCGATTGAGCCTGAGGGCGCGGTGCAAGTAATGATCTTCGGTCCGACTAATGCAGGGCGAAGCAGTCTGCTCCGTGCGTTAACTAACGCTCAACCAACGATTGGCGATTACGAGTTTACAACTCAGCGACCAGTCCCAGGGATGTTGCCCTATGAAGATTTTCAAATCCAGCTGGTAGAACTGCCAGCACCCCGACTTAGTCAAGATGACGATTACGCGATTCAGCCCGAAGCTATTGATTTAGTCCGAACATCCGACGGCCTGCTCCTAGTCATGGACTTGACATCCGACCCAATCAAACAATATCACGCCATTACCCGTGCACTGGGTCAGATTCGCATTTCAATTCAAAAGCCGTCATCTAGAGTGGATATCGTGCGAGAAAAAGGCTCGGGCGAGATTCGTATCGCCGCGTCAGTTGCTCAAACCTCAGCCCACACTAGCGAGATCAAAGAACTATTGCAGAGTTACGGGATAAAGAACGCGCTTGTCAGAATATACGGCGACGTGACGCTCGATGATGTCGAAGATGCAATCTTGGAGAACGTCACGCTCTACAAGCCGTGTGTGGTGATCGGCAACAAACTCGACCTCATCACCGCAAAGAACACGTGCGCCGAATTTGAGAATAAGATCAGCGAGCAGCTACCGGTACTTCTGACATCGTGCTTGACCAGCCAGGGATTAGCGCGGGTCGGTGAGGAGACTTTTCGTTGCCTAGGGATGATTCGCGTATACACCAAAGAGCCCAATCAGTCGAAGCCATCAGAGCATCCGTTCGTGGTTCGATCGGGCACTACTGTCAGGGACCTGGCGCGGAGTATTCACAGCGTTCTAGCCGAGAGGTACCGTTACTCACGGGTCTGGGGGTCGACTAGCAAGTTTGGAGGCGAGCGCGTGGGACCCGAGCACGTACTAGGGGACCGAGATGTCGTCGAGATCCATTCAGAGTAATAGACTAACCAGGGTTCCGTTAGTCCCAGCTCAAGCCAGCTTAATCGTTCGTGCTCAGATCCTGGCTCGACGTCGTCTGTGGAGATTCTTGATTCGCCAGAATCCGCTTGAATCACGATAATATTCTATGGCTTCCATTTCTTTTTTTCACCAAGATTACACATTTCACCATCTGCCTCACTTAGGATTTCAGCATGAGGCGACACGCAGTATCGACATGACACCACCGCAAAACAGCACACGCGTCTTGCAGATTTTATGCAAAACGAAGCTCCCGACGCCACTCGAGTTGCTACCATTAATCAAAGCTAAGCTTCCCCGGTACATGATTGACAGGAATTCCTTTTGCCATTTTTGTAAATCCCAGACCTTGAATCGAGCTCGAAATAGCACACTCGTTACCGCAAATGCAACTTTGCGAACTAAATTAGAAATTTGATGAAAACTATCGAATTATCTCGTTAGGCGTTATTCTTCAAGGCTGCGAAGATTCCACCTACGATCCCTAGAACCATACCCGCGACTAGTCCGCCTCCGATAATCAGGCTGAACACTGCGAACGGG
>PMBQ01000040.1 GCA_003152955.1 Candidatus Bathyarchaeota archaeon | reverse complement strand
TGCCAGCGACTAATCCTGGCAGACGCAAGCTAAATCATCTTCGCCTAGAATGGAAGGAGACCGGCAGCACTTCGCGCGCGCGCGCTAGCGCCCTCCGCGTCAGGAACGACAATTCGTCTATCGGATTCTCTGGAAAATAGCGCATACTTCGAAGCCGCGGCTGAAGGGACCAGGCAACGGCGCTGCGTTCAGCCCTGAGCCGAGCAGCAGCGGAAGGAGAAGGTACCAAAGACGTACCCTTGAGTCGCAACCCGAGTGCTCTCGAGTGTCCAGTAGGGACGGTAGACTGCATAGAACTGAGTACTGCTCTCATAATCTGAGAGGCAGCTTCCACATCTGCAACCCGAACCCGCTCTGGAACGACACTGCCATCCCAGTTGATGTTATGCTTGAGAGGGTTAGGAACACACAACGTCACTACGTTGCTGCAAGTTGGAAAGAGGGAGTAAGCAGTTCCATTGCAGGCTCCACCCGACACTGTGTGCTGATATGGGATACCCAACTCATCAGCAACGGTGAGAAGAAGGATCTCGGCCAAGTTAGGCTGGTCGACGAACTCATATCCATACACGCAATCGGTGTCGTTGATCTTGATCAAGACGCCGGCATCATGATCTGGAAGGGAAAGGCCAAGAGCTTTGTAGACATCGTGCACCTCGCTAGCGTCCAACCGGCTGGAACGAAGTTTGGGCGAATACGCTTTGTCATCATCTGCAAGCCGCAACTCTCGTAAGTCAGTTCTGGACGCGGTCTGCTCCATTACCAACTGCTCTTGCCGCAACAAAGGAACTGCCTGCATCGACTCCAGAACCACAACCATCATCTGTTCATTCAATGTGCCAAAAGGTGTGCGCATGGCCGACGCCAGCGCCGTCGCCGACACTTCGAATACNNCTGTCACGATCATGTTGTCTGCAGCATTCATGCAGATTTCGGCGCCATCAAGCTTGAAATCGGTGACGTTCCAAAGACCATGACTGTTGGCCGGGATAGGAACCGGAGCCTGAATTCGAGCAGTTGGCCTGCCCGAATATTCAAAATCGGTGAGTTTACACAACGAGAGGAATTTGCCATCAGGGTCAAAAACGCGCATGTCGATAGGTCCGGTTTTTAGCAACTCCCCGATCCGGGTAAAGCCGACACTACCGAATGCGATGGCTTGGCCTTTGCCGTCAAGCACAAAGGCGGGGTGGTCCGTGTGTGAGTCGATCAACAAGGGTCTGGTTGTTGTTCCTCGCTTGAAGCGAACGTAGAGAGAGTAGTCATCTGCTGCCCAGCTTCCGCGGCTGAAATCACCATTGTCAGAAACGTGCGGTATGTCCATGTCTGACAAGTGCTTCAAGAGCATGCGCAACATCGGCCCATGGAGGAAGGGAGCATTGGGGACACCCGATAGACTTTCGGCATAATGAACTATTCGAGCTAGCATCAGTTTGGCATCCTTGCACAGAGTGACTTGTATTGACTGCTACTAGCAGAATACATACTCTGCTTGTGAATTAGTCCGCCGTTTAGCTTGACTAGCGGCTCTCGCTACATTCAGGTAGGCAACAGCTTCGCTCAAACGACAGCATCCCTGTATCATTGTGAAAGAAGCGCTCTCTGAGTATTAGGCGGAAGATGGCAGAAACGTCTCTCAACCGCTATTCGATAATCGATCTTTGATAGCATGCTTCGCAACCTCAACTTCACTCCATGGCTGCTCAATGCCTCGAACACTTAGGGACCCCTCGTGTCCCTTTCCAGCGACAATCACAATATCTCCAGGCTGTGCCATTCCGACGGCTTGAAAAATCCCGGCGCGCCGATCAGGAACACACCGGTAGTCCTCTTGATCCTTGCGGCCAGCTAGGCTGCAGCCGACCGCAATTTGGCTGAGAATAGCCCGGACGTCCTCATCTTCATACCAATCAACTGCGGTAATCACAATCTTGTCCGCCAACCTACCAGCGATCTCGCCCATAATAGGACGCTTCGTCTTGTCGCGTGCGCCTCCTGATAAGCCCAACACGAGGATAACTCTCCCACGGGTGAGTTCCCGAGCAGCCCGCAGAGTTCGCTCAAGGCCGTTGGGGGTGTGAGCAAAGTCAACAAGAACCTGAAAGTCCTGGCCGACATCCACTCGCTCTAGCCGTCCTGGAAGTCTCTGCACTGCGATAAGTCCTGCTTGAAGAGCCGGACCTCGTACGCCCTGAGAATAGCACGCTGCGAGAGCAGCCAGCGCGTTGTATACGTTGTGCTCTCCCAGTAATGCCATTTCGACATCGATTGTGCCATCAGGCGTACTAAGTGAGAAGCGAGTACCTCTGCTAGTGTAAGCTATGTTCGATGCGGTGAAATCCGCTGGAGATCCAACTCCATAGGTGAGTACGAGGTCGGCCGCGATGCTCCTGAAGTAGTCGAACGAAGGATCATCAGCGTTTAGGACACTTACTTTGGGAGTGTTAGGCTTGCGAAACGAGTCTGTTAGGAGGCTCTGAAACAGAATCGCCTTTGCCTGTCGATAGGCATCCAGCGTTCCATGGTAGTCAAGGTGCTCGTGGGTCACGTTGGTTATGACTGCTACGTCAAAAGCGCATTCTTGAACTCGACGCTGTACCAGGGCATGTGATGTGGTTTCCAACACAGCATAGTCAGCGCCCCTATCGAGTAGATGAGAAAGAAACGCTTGAACTTGCAGGGCATCAGGAGTTGTGACATGGGTTCCAGTGTCTATCAGATCTCCACCCGCCATGCCGCCGATGGTGGTCAACATCCCGGCCGTGATGCCGGCCGCGGTCAGGATAGGATGAATGAGGGTTGTGGTTGTAGTTTTGCCGTCTGTGCCCGTCACGCCAA
>PMBQ01000102.1 GCA_003152955.1 Candidatus Bathyarchaeota archaeon | reverse complement strand
TTCGATTTTCGCTGTTGTGATAGGAACAGGATAATTCAACATAGGGAGCGGGATCATCTCATCCTTATACTCCACTTCGCCGTCCTTGACTTTGAAGGCGCGCATCTTCGCGCTAACAAGGGCACCTAAGGCTGCCATGGCCGCGGCGTCGATCAGATTGCCGTCATGATCTAGGACGTATACGTCTACGAAAACCATGAAGACCTTCTTTCCAGCAGATATGCACAGCTTCTTGAGGTCTATCGCCTTCGATTCTCTTATGCCCCGGTCGACCACACGTGCCAGTTCTATTGAGTTCTCATCTGGAGGACCCGTTTCAAAAGTCGGGGAGGCAATCGGGACAAATTCCGAATTGACTGTCAGTATGCCCTCTTCTGGCCTATCAGCAAATGGTGTCCCAATTTCGACTTTAATTCCCGCCACTACCTTGGTTTTGCCCAAGTAGACTTGAGCAGACCCATTTGCCTTGTCTATGACGCCAAGCATGATTGTCATAGGCCTATAGTCCAGAGGGGTTCGTTCATCGATTCTCTTCCCCTTCAGAATCAGGTCGACGACTGTCTTCTGTTCGAGTTTGGCGACTGGAGAGAGCTGACGAGTAAACGACATCTAGGCCTTGACCTCCTGCGTCTCTGTCTTTTCTTCAGTTTCTTCTTTCTCGATGTGATACTTCTCTCTGAGAGCTTCTCGTTGCATTTCGTAGATCTTCCTACATGCCTCAACACTCATGTCAAGTGCCTGCCTGAATTCTTCTTCTGAGAGTGACCCGTCCATTTGGAGGAGGGTGATGACATTTGATTTAGGCATGAACGCTACAGGAAGATCAGCATCTCCTTCCTTGTCCTCGATATCGGAGAGGTCTAAAACGACTTTGCCATCGATCTTACCTGCAGGACAGCCGGCAACGAGCTCACGCATCGGAATGCCAGCGTCAGCCAATGCGAGTGATGCTGCAGTTATCCCGGCACATCTGGTTCCGGCGTCCGCCTGCAGTACCTCAATGAAAACATCTATTGTAGCCCGAGGGTAATACTCAGACATTATAGCTGGCTCCAGAGCCTCTCTTATCACTTTAGAAAGTTCCAATTCGCGTCTCGACGGAGCGGGGTTCTTCCTTTCGGTTGTAGAAAAGGGCGCCATGTGGTATCGACATCTCACGACTGCCCGATCAGAAAGGGCGATATGCTTTGGGTGCGCCTCCCTTGGTCCATATACCGCCGCCATGATTTTGTTCTTACCATGTTCGACGTAGGCGGACCCGTCGGCCTTGTCTAGAACTCCCACTTCCATCTTGAGTGGTCGAAGTTCACCGAGGCCCCTGCCGTCAACGCGAAGGCCCTTATCGTTAATTAACCGAACAACTTCTTGTTTACCCAACTGTGTTTCCCTTCATTCTCTCTTGTATGAACATTTTCACGTGATCCGTCAAACCCGTTGTGTGTGCCTCACGCTCGATCATATATAGAGCTTCTACGGCAACTCTTTCTTGGTCCGGGTTCCTTCCGGTGGCCAGGAGAACGCCGTTTTGGCCTGGAACGATATCGGTTCCAGTCTCCTTCTTCAACATTGTTATCATCGATCCTTGTTTCCCAATAATTCGAGGTATCTTAGAGGCTGATATTCGAGCGACGCGTCCTGACGTGATCTTGCCCAACCCTCTTCCCTTTGTCGTCAACAGGGGATCGCGGGTTCTGTCGAATGCTATGACCTGCGCGAGCACCAAGTCGCCGACGCCATAAATCTCGCTCAGATCCTGCCTGCCACCTTCTCGTCCGCGGTGAAGAGGCGTCTCCGACATTGGTAGCAGTGCGGGGTAAGGCGCGCAAATGTCCACTTGCCAACTCGACATCGAGATATCGGTGATTCTGCCGATTACGATATCGTCGAGGCGTGGGATGTAGGCTCCTTTGACAGGAACCACAATGAGCTTGTTGCCGATAACCTCAGCCATGCCCACGCGTGAAGCGAAAATCTTGCCGCCCTCTCGGTAGGTGTTCTCCCCTGCGAAATAGGGTCCTTCTGCGAGAAGCTCCCCCGGGGAGACCATCTGCTTTCTTTCAGTGTGCATTGTCAACTATCTCAACTCAACCTCGTAACCTGATTCGTGCAAACACCAAGCAACTGCTACAAATATCTGCCGTTTTCTGGGCGAGAAGGGTCTCTGCCGGTCGACATCCCAGATCTCAGTAAGAACGACGCACTTCCGCCGACGTTTTCCAGAAAAAGCCTGAACTATCGAAGAATAAGGGCTCAATTGCGCGTCCCCCTTCGAAATATCTTTGGGAGATCGACGCAAGACGTAAATCTGCGAATTGTATTCGCTGCCGCGCCTTCGCTAGACAAGCAGCCATTTAGAGATAGAGTGTTTTTGTTGACACTCAGAAGACCGAGAACGCTTCTGACGATACCTGTGATGGTGCTGCGGTGATCCCCCGCTAACTGTTTGTCAGATCCGTGCACGCGCAGCGGGGGTTATCCAAGGTTCGTGACAACTGGGACTGCTGCCAACACAAAGTTCTGTGCCAACTGCGACCAACCTGCCACCCCGAGCACTATGTATTGTCACTTCTGTGGTGCTCCATATTACAGTAGGTTAAAGTGAAAAGCTGATAGTCGAACTCGTTCGGGAAAAGGCTTTGGAGTGGAAGTTTCATTCTTCTCTGGATTGACTTCTACTTTATTACTTTGGTTTCGATGGTTCCCTTGGTAATTTTACCCAGTCTCTCCACGAACGGTCCATAAAGCCCCGCTGGCATTTCAACTACCGCTACCAGGGCACCGTCGGCTTGCCATTCCTCTCGAGTGATGGTCCCAAAATTCTTAATTGCGCCGTAGCCTTTCGCTGAAAATTCCGCGAGGACTTTCACGCCGACACGCATCTGTTCCATTTTGATTGGAATGATTGCACGTAGCTCCTCGATGATGTCTTTCGCCTGTTCGTCACCGCTCTTGAATGGGTCGATTGAATACTTGACTTGGTTCATGGCCTGTTCGATCCGCACTGGAGGATGTGGTGTTCCGCTCCGTGGATCAATGCAATTTCTGCTGAAANNGCTGAAGCTCACCATGTTTCATAATCTCTTCTGCAATCTTGAGAGCATCCGTAGTTCCGAAAGCTTTCTCAAGTTTTTCTGACGACGCGTGCGTGCCTTTTCCTGCGTCGCTGTAGATCTCCTCTATTACTAGGAGCTGTGATAGGCCAATGGGTTTGCCAGTTTTGTAATCTAATGCAAGCTCAGGCTTGACCAGAATCTCGAACTTCTCTCCAGTTCTTGTTATCCGCGCTGTGGTGAACTTCTCACTCATTTGCTAACGGCCTTTTTGGAGGCGTCCAGCCGTTTAATGGACTTGTCTACTTCTTCCTGCGTGAGTTTTGCGAACTTTTTTGTAGCCGAGGTTACAGTGGCTATTCGGATTTTCTGAGCGTCCAGCTTCTCCTCCAAGACCTTGCTCATGCATTTCAAAGCGAGTAGAAGGGCGTCGTCAAGGCTCATTGTCTCTTTGTATTCGGCTTCAAGAATCTCATTGGCCGCGTCGCCTCCCGCACCTATCGCCCAGGCCTTGTAAGCCAGGAAAGCACCACTAGGATCAGTCCAGAATAGTCGGCTTCCTTTTCGATCCAACCCACCAAACAGCATCGAGATGCCGAAAGGACGCACACCTGCATGCTGAGTATAGAGTTGTTTGATCTCACCGATCCTTCTCGTCAATATCTCAACATCAATAGGCTCATCGTAGAGCAGCCTGTTCGACTGAGCATACACTCGGGCTTGGTCAACCAGGATATGAGCATCACAGCTCAAGCCTGCCACCGCAGCGCCAACGTGTTCATCTATTTGGAAGATCTTCCACATGAACGTCGGATCCTGGAGCTTTGACGTTGCCCTTTCTTCGGCGGCTAACACAACTCCCTCCGGGCAGGCAATACCTAGGACTGTCGCTCCTCGTTTCACAGTCTCCGAGGCATATTCAACTTGGAAAAGACGCCCGTCGGGTGAGAACACGGTGATTGCACGGTCGTACGCGCCTGGAACAGCAAACATCGACAATTCATATTCCTCTCGAGTGAAATTCGTCCCTTGCAGTAGGATTCTCCAATAAAACCCTTTGTCTGTGACTTGTTATGTAAAGAGTCGGTCACATGTTTGGCGGGTTCAGAGTTCTGTGAACTCTGTTATTGGTTGTCTTGGTTTGTCATTCTGTTCTCTCATGTCTAGCAAGTATTCTCAAAAGACTGAGCCCAATGTTGAGGAAGACGCCCTGCAAGAAAGTAATAACTGACAGCAATAGGACTCCCCTAAGCTTTACTGGATAAGTGGTAATTGGATAACTTGTCAATCAATCTCCATCGCTGATCCCTAGCATCTGCGAGGTTTG
>PMBQ01000356.1 GCA_003152955.1 Candidatus Bathyarchaeota archaeon | reverse complement strand
CCGCCCCTAGTACTGATGGCGGGCACTATGCACTTAACGACATTAGAAAAGCAAACGTTCGAAGCGGGCAAAAAGTCCTGATCAACGGCGCAACGGGCGCTATCGGTTCAGCAGCAGTCCAGCTTGTGAAATATTATGGTGCGGAGGTTACAGCGGTGTGCAATACCAAGAATGTAAAACTAGTAAGATCTCTTGGAGCCGATAAGGTAATTGATTATACAGAAGAGGATTTTACAAAAAGTGGTCAGGAGTATGATTTTGTTTTTGATACAGTTGGCAAAAGTTCATTTGGCGCTTGTAAAAAATTGCTAAAACCAGGCGGGATTTATTGTTCAACCGATCTTGGTTTCTTGTATCAGAACCCATTTTTGGCACTATGGACTTCAATATTTGGTAGCAAGAAAGTCATTTTTCCAATTCCAAAAGACAGAAAAGAAGACATGCTCTTTTTCAAAGAGCTTATCGAGGCGGGAAAGTTCAAACCGGTTATTGATAGATGCTATCCGCTGGAACAAATTGTCGAGTCTTACAAGTATGTCGAAAAGGGTCAAAAAACAGGAAATGTGGTGATAACCCTAGCATAATGATGAGATCGCTCGATGATACTGTACGTCTGGTTTCGCAAACCTCATCCTCGCGAAGAGATTCTCAAAGCTACACAAGGAGAATTCCAGCCGCGTTTCGTTCCTACGACCGTCGTTTTCGTGTGTGTGCGAGCACCAGCAGTACCACACACACTTTCTAACGACGAACGACGACGGTTCAGGTTACGATGTGCACACCATTGATACCGCCCTCAAGAAACAGAGGACAGAATCTCTGGCGAGGTCTCTAGGATTCGGTCTGAGCATCTGCTCATTCTATGATTTTGACTACTGCTGCTGGCGCGCGAAAGTTGGCCTTTTGATGTGCTCCGTCGCAGAACGGTTTGTTCTGTGATTGACCACATCTACAAAGAGCGGTCGAAACAGTTTCGCCAACCATAACAAGGCACGGTCCGTTTTCGTTAGCTTTCACGACCACTTTCGGCATATGTAAGCGCCAGTAACATGAGTTACTCCTTCTGGTCCAAATAACTTGTGGTATTTATGGTACTCATGATACTGGCGTCGTAGTTTGAACCGGTCGTTCAGGCAATTTTTTGTGAGTGCGCACCAAGGGATACACACGCAGTCGCATCCACCAAAATAATCGGAAACCCGGTTGGGGAATTGAGGAGAGAGTTCGAAGACGCACTATCCACTGTGATGTATCAACGGTAATCTTGGAAACGTCGATATTTTTCTCAATATCATTTCGTAACGAGAAAGCTGTGCTTAATCTTGAGATCGCGTACGCGAAGACAAATGCCGCTCAGGCGACCGATCATTAGCCCCAGGATCATGCACATGATTACGTCTGCCCAGATCGTCATGCCTGGTATGAGTCCTGCGGTGACTTTGGTTGCGACCAAGAATAGGATGAGGACGAAATAGCTGCGGTCGAAAGTGAGGGTGATGTGTTGAGATGCCAAGTATACCTGCATCGGCACCCATCGCCGAATCCAGAAACCGATCAGCAAACAGGGTAGGAACGCTCCCAATGCAAATGACCAATGAAACACCCCGGACACCATATCCGGGTAGAGCGCCAGGCCGAAGAGCGTACCGAACACAGTCAGAATGCCCGTGCGCATCCAAATCTTAGCCCGACTTCGCCTCATGACTGGAGGCGTTTCTTGTGCAGTAGAGATGGTCATGCTCTCTTCCTCCGATTCTCAAAACGAGGGGTCTTCAAATCGGCAGTATCTTGTGCCTTCTTAAGGCATCCCATAATTGATTTTGGTTTAGTTGCGTTATGTTTCTTCATTCTCAAATCCTTGCTCCACGGCCGCGGCATTGAGTTCTCTACGTGTCCTTGTGGATTTCTGAGGTTTGATGTCAGTGCAATAGTTTCCTTTATAGAACGCCGCCCTGTGGAAGGATGGATATCGTCTGATAGAGTATACTTTGACACTGCCCAGAATTGAGTTAACCTACTACCATCAACTTTGATGCTCGCACATAACCTGCAAGTCTTATCCCGAAGGGGAGGAGAGTGTGTGTATACCTTGTTGCGAGCATCGTAATTTGAACCGCTAGTTCAGCCGGTTTTTTTTGTGTGTGTGCACCACGATACCCACGCAGAAATCAAATTAGATGAAATTCTGAAACGGCGAAAATATTTCTTAGGGTTCAAAACCAGACCAAAATTAGGCTGACCCGTACAGCCTTTTGTATAGATAGCCAATAACTATTCCAAGAAAGAGAAACCTTGCTACATTAAACATTACGCCGATGAGGAAGTAATACACGGCATCACCCTGCCCATGAAAACCTGGGGGATTTGGGATCAGGATTATGGCAATGACTAGGGCGATGAAGCTTAGTGTCACGGATTTTAGAATTGGATTCTTTGTTGGAATCTTATCAAGAAAACGAAGCAAAGAATAACTGACGCAGCATCCGATAATCATACCAACAAGCAAAGAATCAACCCAAACCGTTTGAATACTCCAATTTGAAAAGGCAGCCCTATACTCCGCTGCGATGGGAAGCAGGGAAGTTGCGATGGTAGTCGCCCAGAATACTACTCCTCCCCCAATAGCCAGTTTAAGCAGCTTCTTGTAGAACTCGTATGACGTCTGTCGCTTGCTGCGATCTGTGGCTCGGGTTTCCATGGCTGTTAACTATCCCACTTAAGGAGACTCGGAAGCAATTACGGATGGATTGAATCCTTTGACTATCAGCCATACCGCAAGAACCATTTCTTGCACGGCTATTGGAAGATTCAAGACGATATGGATCGTCGACACAGGGATGATGAGCCCTAACATGACTAACAGGCCGGCCACCATGCACAATGCGGCGCCTGTAAGACCCCAACCTGATAGCCATCGAGGAATGAGTCTTGTCTGATAGAATATGCAATAATACATCAGAGCACCTAAACTGAAAGCTATTGGTCCAGCCCCAATTTACCGGTACACGTATACTAGTAAAATGGTGCGCACACACAATGACGAACCGCACTCATGAATCAAGGATCTATCTGGTGTGTAGGGGCTTTACGACAGGTTTCCGTCTTCCGTCGGCGAGATGCTGAATCGCAAGTATCGGGTGGCGGAGAAGCAAATGGGGACCGGAATAATGCATCACCGGCCTTATCCTCTCTCTCATCTGGGGGCTGTAACAGTGGATAGTGCATTTGAGGCAGGTGGGCTTCTCCTCCTTGAAAGGGCAGAGGTCAAGCCGCTTGTTGCAGTAGGATAGCAACTCGCCACATTCGGGGCACAACATCTCGCTGCCGTGCTTTCCATGGCAATAGATAGTGACCATCGCCGCTATGGTCTTCTTCTCCCTTACCATCCTGCGTGAAGAGCTTTTCAAGACGCTCTGAAACGACGTCAGCGAATCAGGAGACTTAGAGCTTATGCCCAAAATCCTATCCGGGTGACAATCCGGCAATGCTGAGGCTCGACAGCGTATCCAACTAGCCGTTAGGAGGTACTCCAATATTGCGATGAACTATTGAGAACCTGTTTCTTGGAGAAGGGGATTTCAGCCCCAATTTACCGGTACAAATAGATTAGGTCAAGGATCCGGCCGCAATCGCTCCCAGTTCAAATTCCGTTAGTCGCTCCCGTAGACCATACACATTTTCTGGGGACTACAACGTCCACCCTCCTGGAGGAGGGTTGAAAGGACTCGGAGAGTTGGATGTTATCGGATTCAAATTCAACCCTTCAGTGGCTTACATCTGCGAAGTCGTTACCCACATTCTTGGTCTTCTCTACATGAGTGGCGCAGAGGCAACTTCCAAAAATTAGATGAGCAGTATAAGCGCCAAAGGAGTATGCGCAGGAACGGCTTGAACAGTTTCAGGAGCATAGATTCATGCTATGGTCGCCAATTGTGCATGAGGGATACGTTACTGAAAAGTTGGAGCAAATTGAGGGCTTGGAACTAATTATCAATAAAGAGTACACCAGTCGAATACAGAAGCTCCGAGAACAAGCTAAAATCACATCGCACGATGTAGGCAACCCAGCCTTCAGACTTCTCCAGATTCTCGAATATATGAAGACCGAGAGAGGCGCCTGAATCCGAACGGACGTTCTTCCGTATTATCCGGACTAACGGTTGTGGACGCTCAGATGAATTACTTGCCTCCCACGAACTCGTAGGCCTTTGCAAACAGTGGAGCAAATCTGGCAATCTCGAAGTCTTTTGAAGGGACCTTCACTGCCCAGCCATGTTCACCCCACTCCATTAAGTCGGCCTCTGTCAAACCTACTGCCGCAGCGTCTGGCCTCTCCTGTAGCTTGAATATTAGCACACATTCGTTGGCATAGTATCCTAACTCGATCCACCAAGCGCTGAAGAAACCACGCCTCCATACAACGGCCCATTTACGGACCTCCTTTTTCAAGTCCCAAGCTTTCCCGGTCAGAAACTGGTTAATCCTCTCTTCGAGAGCTCTACCCGCCTCTAATTTGGCATCTGGCTGTTCGAGTTTTGTCTTGTAGTGGTTCCAATCCCACACCTCTCGCGGTCGAGTGGTCGTGACTTCATGCTCCTCTAACTCTTCTAGGTCGGTGACGACGAAAGTCTCATTGCCCATCTTGTAACGACTGATGGCAAGGAAATCTACAGCGTAACCAATATCTTCACTCATCTTGATTAATTCAGATTCAAAAGAAGGAGCCACCAAGATGATACGTGGATTCGTGTCGATTTTTTCTAGGTTTATGTTCTTCTGTTCCAGTTCTGCTCGCTTTTCTCTTATCCTCCCGAGAACAAAGTCAGGGTTGTTCTTAACCCAACGGGCATATCTCAGAACTTGAGGGATGACATATTCATCGGCGTGAATATTCTTGAGCTCTACAACCACGACCTGGCCTTGTCCTTCAGTATCGAGTGCCAATATATCCACAATCCCTTCCTTTGTCCCAGTTCTGATTTGATGGTCGAGTACAACCACGTTTCCAAGAATTTTCGAGTTCTTGACAATGAAGTCCTCCAAGTCCACTATCTCATCAGAGAAGTCCTCTCGTTCAACATTCTGCAGCTTGCCGCTTGAGTCGATTCGAAAAAGTTCAGCCATGGCAAATCATCCTTAGGGTCCTCTATAACAGATTTTGTAAGCTTAGGTCTTGGATACCCAGTAGCCTACCGATAGAGGCTCTTTACTCAGTATCCGGCCATATTCTGGCTTCAGTTAACCAATAGCTGAACACAATACCAAAGAAGAGGATGAAGGAGCCAGAATCAGGAAACTGTTGGGCCGTTATGGTGGGATCAACGAATGCGAAATCGCGATGAGCGAGATACCCCCCAGTGATCTAATCTACACTATTGCGGGTTCGCAGTGATGCTGAAAGGAATGGCACTGATAGGCAGCTGATTCCCCAACCCGCTGAAACTATTGATCATGATTGGGCCGGTGGGATGTCTACCAGAATGGGTATGCATCCGAGGGTTGTTGCGCTTGACACCCACGTTTGAACCCACTTGATCGTCGACAACCAGAGATGGGAAAGGGGATTTCAGCCCCAATCTACCGTTACAAATCGCTGTACATGTCCCTATGTTACATGCCTTCGTTGTGGACCAGAAAACATGGTCC
>PMBQ01000349.1 GCA_003152955.1 Candidatus Bathyarchaeota archaeon | reverse complement strand
TCGATACTCGAACGCAATTACTCGGATCTCGGTTTCCGTTCCTGGCGGAGAAGACACAAGGAAGTCCTCAAGAGTTGGCTTCTTTGAATGCTCCATCGGGTTAGGTTGGTCTTGCTTCATTGTACGCTCATCTTATGTGCAAACTGGCGCATAACTATGGCTTAGTCACACTTTGTCTTTTCTTATGCGGGTTGGACGCGCATGTTTGTCTATTGCGCCATTAGATTGAGAACTTAACCGGCTGGATGTAGGTCTTATTGAATACAACCAGGCATTCCCATTGAGTCATCATCGGCACCAGAATCAAGAGCGAGGAGACGGCCGCCGGTCTCGAAAGCCGCGGGGGCTCAGCCAAGCGCTGGTTAGCCATGGGTTAGCTAGGCCAGCGGCCGCCCCGCGTAAAGGGTTACTCCCTTTTCATCAACCCCGCACTCGTGGACACAGTCTGCCGATACAAACCACACTCAATGGCCGACCGATTTGAGGTGTTCGACGAGTTTTGTCCACGCCTTCGCAGCTTGTGAATACTTCCGTTTTTCCGGGAAGCCCATTTCACCATAGGTACGAGTATCTCCCTCAGGGATAAAAATGGGGTCCCATTGGTAGCGATAATCGCCTTTGGCGGATGGAGCGATCATCCCCTTGGTCTCTCCGTCAAACAGATGTACTCTCCTTCCATCACAGTAACCGATCACCGATTTCGCCACGGCTTCCCTGGAATCACTTGCTGACAGAAAACCAACTAGTTTCTCCCCCACCGTATCCCAAACCACTTTCGACAATCCGCCGGGAAACATTTTCAGATCCCTTATTTGGAGTCCCCCATGCTCTACTGCGCACGGGACTCCAACCTTTTCGTAGGCCTTCAGTGCCTTGTCCTTGACAATGACATGTAGATCTATGTGGAGAATCTCCTGAATCGCCTGCCCCACGATTCGGAGGTCTAACCCTGATCCTTCAAGGAAGACTTTGACCTCGGCCGCTTTGAACGAATTGACAGTATTGAAGTATAGGTTCACAAGAGCGCCTCTAGGAAGTCATCAATGCTTTTGTCTTTGTCAATAGGGTCCAGCTCAAGTGTAAGAACACCCCATTGGTTCAATACTTTTCTCTGCACCTCGCCGGGTGAAAAGGTTGTCATGATTCCAGTAGGAAGATCCTCAAGAGATTTGTCTAGCACCCGTAGTTTGTGGAGCTTGTACATGACATACCTTACGTTTATGTCACCGAAGCCATAGCCGACAAAGAGGAGCGTTCTTCCAAGGATATCTGCTCGCAGTTTGATGTCGAGTGCTGTTTCAAATTCCATTCTCTCAAAATAGCTGCTTTCCGTCAACACCAAGCTTGCATCGTCGGAAAACGTCCCATGGAATTTTACAATTTGCGTAGCACCGTGATCTATCGCCGCTATATCTCGGATGTTCGAGATAACATGGTAGGGCTTAGTAGAAAGTCGGAAGGCGCGCTCGATGCTGTCCTCATAGTTTGTAGTGTAGATGAGCGGCGGCGATAGTTTTGCGAGCGCAACATGTGATCTTGAATCATGAATTTGTTCGTCAGAAGCCGAGAATAACTTGTCAAGCTTGCTGCGCAGTGTTCCAATGCTCCCTCGTTCGATGACATAGTATTCTGCAAGCTGAAGGAAATTGCCGCTCAACTTGAATACATCTGGGTCCCAGCCCAACTCCTCAGCAACCAAATCTATGAGTTGAGCCCACGACGGGAACCTGAAACGCGTGGACAAACCTGCACCGATAAACGGGATTAGCCTCTTCTCGCGGATCAACTCGCGGCACTTCTGTAACGTGAGATCAACACTGGACGCACCATTCATTTGAATGCCTTTCTGGCAATTAACCTCTCAATGCTGTGTTTGTGGACACTCCAAGATGTCGGGTGCGACTCCTCGATAATATCATTCTCGTGGCTTTCAATAAGCCAATCGGAATAGATGGCCAACAAATACCCTTCCTCGATTAGTGTCGGCTACAGGNNTACCCTTCCTCGATTAGTGTCGGCTCCAGGTAATCTTGGACCTGCGGAACGGGCAATGTTTTCGTGAAGGTGGCAAGCACGTTTATTCCGCTCATCGTAGTAAGGACTTTCATTTTGTTTACCAGAGCAACCAAATCTTGCATGCTTGGCAGGCAGTGCAGCAGACCATATGCGATGACGACATCAAATTGCTGGTTAGAATCAAATACACGAGCGTCGGTTTCCACGATTTGAATCCTTGCACTCTCTTCAGCCGGGCAGGCCCTAAGACGATTTCGAAAATTCCGAATTGCATAAGATGAGCATTCGACGGCAATTACGTGATAGCCTAAATGAGCCAAAAAGATCGCATTCTTCCCCTCGCCTGCCCCAAGATCCAGCGCAACGCCATTAGCAGCATTGCTAGTAACTAGTTTAACGTACTTCGACGGCTCAGTCCCCCAGAAGCAACTGCAGTGGGCATATTCGGCATCATATTGTCCCAGTCCCCGCGTGCTCAACTCAACTCCTCGGCAAAATACGCGGCAATCGTCTTCAAGTACGATTCTCTGGAGCCATGATTGTAAAAAACCACATTGCACACTCTCATGAGTTCCGGTATTTCGGCCTCAACGGGGTTGCCCAGTAGCCGATAGAAATCCTCTACCGACAACGATCGACCTTCCCGTGCCCGGAACATTCGATATGAATTGTCAATCGTCGAATCAACATAGATCAACGTAAGCCGTTCCCCTAGCCTTCCTTTCAAGATATCGAACGTCCGCAAGTTCCTTATGCCATCAATGACGCTCAGTCCCATTGGTGAACCCATCAACCGGGCATGGATCTCATTCACCAATAGATCTGGACCATCCNNCGACCGTCTTATGAATTCAAGTGCTAGATTCTGAAACTTCTCTCTTCCGAGCTCAGCAAGCGAACGCAACCCGAGGATGTTCTGAATGACCCGGCCACTTGATATCAGGTCATACCTGAATCTACTCTTAAGGAGACGGCAGGCCTCCGTCTTTCCGCTGCCGATATTCCCGACAATAGCTATTGCGGCCTTGTGATTCCGAATCCTGTAGTTATGGACCCTGTGAACTTTCGCGGCAATCTTGATTCGTGTTCTGAAGAACTCTCTAATACACAATTTAGACCAGTACTCATACCTTTCAAAGTCTTTGCCCAAATCCTGAATAGGGATGAACTCCAGCTGGTTTACCGACTTCTCTCTTTTCAGATCCCGAGCCTCCAATCGCGTGCTCAGGTGGTCAAGGTTCAGGAGATGAATGAAGGCAAAGTGCACTTGACCAAGATCAGATGAATCATCATTTAGGACACCAATCAGACGGAGATTGTTTGGTGTTATCGAACCCGACGGTAAGCGCAGTTCTTCGTTGAGCTCACGATGCACACTGTTTGTATACCCATTGTCTATCATCGAGAATAGCGGCGCATCCGCCATATCTCGACTCTGGACGTGTCCGCCAAAGCCTACACAGTATCTCCCCAAGAGATGGGTGCGGACGTTCGAATAGCTGCCCCGCACGAACCTCAACAACGCATCATGCTGCTGCACTAGCACATAGCTTATGATTTGTTTGTAGCGGGGATCCGTCTCCGCTTGGGTGCGCGCGACAAACTGAACTTTCTGAGGATCATGCAATGTCTCCGCATACGGCGCCACCTTTTTGCTGATGAACTGAAAAGATCCCAGCTTGCGGAGCTCGGATGTGGGCAACACCAGGACATCCTCCCTAGGACTAATTGTCTTTTGCCAAGGGGGCGACGAATCTTCAGCTGAAGCGGCATCCCGAAGGAAAAACCGGCCTTTGGCCGTGCGCATGAATGGCGATTTGCGTCCGAGCGTCCTTATGTTCACACTCAGTTTGGCCTTCATCGTCTGCCATGGAGTGCGACCGTTGCTGAACTCAAGAATGCGAAGATCTACAGCTTTGTCCGTGACCTCTCGGGCGCTCATTGGTCGGCCATACTTGCGGAAAATGATCGAGGCTGCTTCAAGGAACTTTCCCATAGCTAGTAGTTCGAAATGATTGCTTCGTGAATATCACGTCTTGAATCACGCGTAGCACTGAGTAGACTCTTCCGCTTGATCGTCCGAACGTTGAAGTCAGAATACAACCGCAAGACTTCACTGTGCGCAGCATTCGTTAGAAGCAGGTGGACCTTCTTCTTCGAGAGACAAGCAAAGGTGTCTCGAAGACGAATCTGGTCCTCCCAAGTGAAGAGCCTTGGATTGTATTTGATGAATGCGTTCTTGTAGTGCATTACAGTATAGGGGGGATCGAGAAAGACAAAATCTCCGGGCTTCGCCCTTGCGCATGTCAAATCGAAATCTTGGCAGACCAGTTTGACTCCTTTGAGTGAAAGTCCTGAAGCCCTTAATGTCTCGACATTGCCCAGAACTGATCGACTCCTATCACCGTATGGGACGTTGAAGATACCGGCAGCGTTCGTTCTGAACAATCCATTGAAGCATGTTCGATTGAGGTAGAGAAACCTAACTGCCCTTCCGACATGCGATGTTGGGGTGCTACTTCGGATCCGGTAGTACACGCGCTTCTGATTAGGGTGGCAGGTCAAGCCCTTAATCAACTTCTCAGGGTCGTCCCTCAACACATGGTAAAAGTTTATCAGATCTCCATTGATGTCAGCCAAGACCGCCTTCCGTGGTCTGAGCGCAAAAAACAAAGCTCCCCCACCAAGAAACGGCTCAATATACACATTGAAACTCGTCGGAAGAGATGCGAGTAGATGTGAAATAATGCCGCGCTTTCCACCTGGCCATCGTATAGGTGGGGACAGTGCCGTCGATCCACTTTCAGTCACAAAAACCCGTTGAAAAGAATGGGCAGAAATGCATGGGATGCGACTTTGGCTCATTCTTGTATCTAAGCCAAGACATCCTCTTGGAGGGATTTGTTAATGATAATGTAGAACTTGCACGAGACTCTTTCAATGGTTTTCCGGATACCTCGTCCGCCGGCCTGACGATTGGGAAACATGATCTTGAAACAGCGCAAATCAGACAAGGGAATCTGCACCCAAGGGCGCCATGGCTGATCTGCCGTGGCACATCGTCTCGATAGCAGCCGAGAGCCGGATTCAAAGTCCAAGGAAGTCCTGGGCGTCGGGGCTGAGCGGGTGATGTTCCTCCAATTCTTGGGACAGGCAGTTAGGCATTTGTGACTGATTCTTCTATTGTGCGTGGTGTTTGGAACTCTCAAACTCGGGCTGCACAGCCGCGATCCAAACCAAGGTTCCATCTTGGCAGGGGAGCACCGACCGTGCTTCCGAAAACTCGCCCGCAAATGCCATTTATTCGAACGCAGATGGCCCTAGGAGGTCACTCAGATTCGGAGCTATAGCAAAATGCGGGTTTCCACACTCCAAAACAGGCCGATTTCGGCAATCACACACAGAACGACTCAAAACAAGCTATTCTAGCGAGATGGAATGAAGCGAGTTAGCAGAATTGTTGGCATCAACCTCCACATCCATAGCAAAGGCTCATCCCGGATCAGAATGCGCTCTCCCCTGCAGTGACCCGCGGTCATGCTAGCCGTTGGGGACAGTCAAGAATGTCATGTGTCGCACCCATATCTGACAAACCCCGAATCATTGTGCAGATGCGAGTGAATATTCTCCCAGCCCTGCAATCGGCGTCAGCTCAGCACAAAAAGGCATCTCTCGCCTTCCTCTTTTCTTCTCATACACGACGGTGCAAGCATCCGTAACATCTGGACATACTCCACCATTCCCCGGAGTATCTGTTGGCTTTCAAGGATTTGAGAACCACGATGTACCGACGATAGTCTCAAACCAAGCGAACAGATACGAAAAATCGGCGGTGACCGCCCGTGTCACCGAATTTCGGACGGTCCTTGCAGCTCAGCACGGCCACCTTTCGGTGTCCCCACGCAGCGCATCTCCCAACTCCCATTGGCCTGTCTCTCTTCAAGGACCATCCGAAGTTCACTCCAGCGTGATTTACGGGCGCGTTCGCAATGCCGTATGTCGCTTGGCAACCAGCCGCTCCCTCGAAGAAAATTCTCCGGTTTGAGAGCGGCCGGTCCGCCCAGCTGAGCTACTTGTGAGGTTTACGGTGGCGTATCTATGGAACCACCTTCACTCGTACGCCTTTGATTTGCCTTGAGGTTCGGTCCTCATTGGCGCGGAACATCAGCGTCAAACCGCTGCATCAAAGCTCAGAACGCCCGATGCGTATGTTGACGATAACGCAACAGGGGTTGAAGACTCCATCCCGCCGCGCATCCCCTGCTAACACCAATACCACAACCGCAAGCTGATTCTCAAACATGTACAAGCCGTTTTCGTTGATGGGCAAGGGACCTATAAGCCGTTGCTCTCAGCCCGGCAGGCCGCGAAACTGTAAAACAACCCCGGCAGAGGTTGCCCTCGCCGGGGTTCTTCTTCTTAGCATATCCCGAGTTCGAGGCTGAATTCAACGAAGAGCTCATCGAATTCTCTGCTTTCATCGCTCAGAATTCCAGCCTCGTATCTGAGCTCGAGTTGTTCCAGCCTATCGATGAGTTCTCCGAGCCTCTTGTGCTCTTCGGGGAGATGTTTGACAAGGCCTTGTGTGAACTTCTCAATGTCCTCTTTGGGTAGCTCCCCGTTGAAGTATGCTTCGTTATATCCGTTGTCACGGACAATCTCCTCGCAGGGACGTGCAACAGGATCGCCCTTCACGTATCTGAGCGTGTCAAGAACTCCGGTCATTTCTTGGCGTACCTTCTCTCTTGCCTTCACGGGCTCGAACTTGTGTATCTTCTCGTCCCTGCCGACATAATAAGCTGCGAGGTGCCCGCCTATGCGGTCTGAAGCCGCATGAAGGAATTTCGCTTGGTTGTTCATTGTGGTTCTCCCCTTTTTGGTGTTCGGTCGGTCAGTGATGTAGAGGATGCCGACCTCATCCTCTTTCCTGAATTCTGCGCTTATTCAATTCAGCCACTTGTGTGTGCCTTTGCAGCTAACGCAATGTTCGATCCAACGGACTTGCAAGCCGCTGGTCACCGGTCGGCTTGCCAGCCTGCGTCGAAAGGTATCCCCGGCGGAGATAACGTCCGCCGGGGTTCTTGTTCTTACCGCATCCCGAGTTCGTGGCCGAATTCAGCGAAGAGGCTGTAGAATTCTTTNNCTGTTCAGAATGCCCGCCTGATGCGCGAGCTCAAGTGCTTCCAGCTTCTGGACGCAATCATTCAGCCGCATGTATTCCTCTTCGAGATCGCTGCTATAGTCTTGAACCATCTTCTCGTATACCACGTCAGATTCACGGCGGCTGAAGTATGCTGCAATCCTTTCGGTCCAAGAAATGATTGTCGGGCATGGCTCTGCAAGAGGATCGCCATTCAAGTATCCATAGGTGTTAAGGTTACAATCCATTGTGGAACGTATATGTTCAATTAACTTCATTGGCTCAAGCTTGTGTATGTTCCCGTGCCTGCAGCGCCAATAGATAACGAGGTGTCCGCCGATGCGTTCTGAAACCGCACGCAGGAATGTCACACCCGTGTTCATATCGCCGGTCTTTGACTGGTTGTCGCTCGGCTGCGGCAGATCCAGTTCGGTGTTCATGTTAGTATCTCCTTGTTGATCTTCCGTCGCTTGCAGCACCTTCACGTTGGTGTCCATGTTGTTGTCCCTGTGTTGGTTTTCGGTTGATTGCCCCACCTTTACATAGGTGTTGATGTTGTTGCCCCCTTGTTGGGAGTCGCTTGAATTCACCAACTTCACTTCGCGCATCATGTTGTTACTCCTTAATGTGAAAATGGTCGGTCTCGGATAGTGAGAGGATGCCGACCTCATCCACTTTCCTTGATTCTGCGCTCACTCATTTCAGCCACTGTGCCTGCGCCTTTGCACCCGACGCTAGGCTCGATCCAACGGAGCTGCAATATTGTGTCTGCAAATGTGTTGATACCCTACGATTACCTCTCTGAAATACCACGGTTCCGCCTTCAATCTGGGTACTTCATCACACGACCAACGGCCATACAATCCGTTGCGCTTACCAATAGACTGAAAATGGCGGATCACCACCACGGTGCAAATGAACGAGTAATGTGTTCT